>JAOUDR010000122.1 GCA_029859185.1 Gemmatimonadota bacterium | reverse complement strand
CTGCGGGAGGCGCTCGACGTCTACCGGGACATCCTCGCCCATGAGCCGACCAGCGAGCAGTTCCTCCCAATCGCCGTGCAGGCCAGCGAGCTGTCCGTGATGCTCGGCGACCGGGAAGCGGGAGTGGCGATGCTGCTGGCCGCTGCCGACCGGTACGCGGAAGCGGGACACGGTTGGCAGGTGATCGATCTGCACCAACGCATCCGCCGGCTCGACCCGTCCCGAAAGGGCGTCGACCTGCGCCTGGCGCGCCGGATGCTCGAGCGTCGCCACCCCCAGGCCGCCCGCGAGTTCCTCGCCGATCTGGCCCGCCGCTTCAAAAAGGAGAAGCTCCGGCAGGTGCTGGCCAAGATGGAGGACTGGTCGGACGACGAGGTGCAGCGCAGGTTGCTGGCGTTTCTGGATCGGGCGGAGGGGATCCGCGACTCCACCACAGCCGTGCATGCCGCGGGGGCTGCGCACGCGGTGCCGGCACCGTCGTCGCCGCCTCCGGCGGATTCGGCAAGAACCACCGTACCGGTGCGGGCTGCGCCGCCCGTCAGGGAATCCGTGCCACCGCCGCCGCCGCCGGTGGCTCCGCCACCCACGGTCCACGGGTCGCCAACCGTCCCGCCGGCGCCGCCGAAACGTCCCTATTCGAACCCGCCGGTAGCCGTGGAATCACCGGTCGATCGGGCCACCGGCCCGCGGAGGGCGCCGCGTGACTCGGCGTCGCCGCCGGCGCTCGCCACCACCGCCGAGTCCGCGGCGGAACCGGCGCGCACGGCTCCGGTGCCCGAACGACCACGGATCCCTTCAGAGTCAATCGCCTTCGTCACCCCGGACGTCCATGAACCCGCGTCGGCACCCGAGACCCGTAATCGTCGGTTCGGCGATCGGCGTCGCAAGCCGTCCCGGCTACCGTCCGTGGTGCTGGCCACCGTGGTGATCGCCGTAGCCGGTGGGGGGGGGCTCCTCCTGGGGATGCGGCTCGGTGGCGGACTAGGAGAGACCAACGGGGCCGCCCGGCAGCCTGCATCGATCCCTGTTGAGTCATTGCCGGTCGTGGCCCAACCGGACAGCGGAGCCCGCGCCGGCGACGAACCCGCCACCCCGGATGACCAGGGTCCGGTTGCCGCAGCGATCGTCGCTCAGGCGGCGACGGGCCAGCCGGCGCCGGACCGCCAGCCCGAGTCCAGCGTCCCAGTCCGTCCAAACCCGCCCGCGCCGGCACCGCCGGCCACGGATACCGCGCTCACCGCCCCGCAGCAGCGGCCCGCACCGGGATCGACTCCGCCGCCGGCTGTGGCGCGGCAGGAGCCGTCCTCGCCGCCGGCCCGGGAAGTCGTGCAGGCGTCCCCGCCCGCGCCGGCACCGCCACCAGTCGCACCGCCGTTTGGCGCGGAGTACCCGTTCGTCATTGTCGAGGGGTTGGCGATCGCCGACATCGCGGAGCAGGGCACTGGAACCGCTCGCCGCGTCGTCGTGAAGCAGGTGCTGCCCTCGGGCGATACGCTCGCGCTCAGCGCGTCGGACTTGGGTGCTTCCAGCGTCGGCTTGGGCAGCGGACGGCTGCTCGTGAGCCGCCATCCATCCGGCGGGGCGATGGGAACGGTGCGCGTCGGCCAGCACCTCGTGAGTGCCAGGGCCTCCGTGGCGCCGGAGGTGCTGGAGCCGTTCCTGCGGAAGCTGGTGGAGGTGGTGCGGGAGTGACGATGACCGGATACCGGGATGAGCGGATCAACCGGGTGGCGGTCCCGACAGGCACCAGAGGAGCCACACTATCCGGTCATCCCGTCATCCCGTCAACCTCACACCCACCCCTTCTGTCGGAACTCCCGCAGTATCCCCGCAAACTCCTCCATTTCCGCCTGCAAGCCAATCGACACCCGGTTGTGGCTCAGCATCGGCGGGAAAGGCCTGCCGACCCACGCGCCGCGTTCCCGCATGCGGCGCTGGTAGGTCCGTAGGTCGCCTGGGATGTGATGCATCACGAAATTCGCGTGGCTCGGCAGGTGCTCCAGGTTCAGTTCGTCCAGCACATCGGTCAGGATGCGACGCCCCCGGGCATTCGCGGCGCGCCCCCGTGCGATGACGTCGGGATCCTCGAGCGACGCGAGCGCCGCGACCTGGGCGAGGTGATTGGGCGTGATCTGTGTGGCGTACCCGTTTAGCCGCGCGGTCGTGTCGGCGTGTGCGATGCCGTAGCCGGCGCGGAGCCCCGCCATCCCGAAGATCTTGGAGAAGGTGCGGACCACGAGGACGTTCGGCCTGGTCACGGCAAGCTGGTCGAACGACCGGTAGCGCCGGTCGTCGACGAACTCGAAGTAGGCCTCGTCCAGCACGAAGAACACCCGCTCGGGTGCCTCAGTGATCCACGACTCGATCTCCGCGCAATCGGTGAGCGTCGCCGTCGGATTGTTGGGGTTGCAGAGGTAGACGACGGCCGGACCGTCGGCTTGCCGGGCATGCTCGCGCATGGCCTCGAGGTCGTGCGCGAATCCGCTGGTCAGCGGGACCCGGACGGTCCGGTAGGGGAAGGGCTTTGCGTAGTCCGTGACGTCCTCGAAGGTCGGATCCGCCACGATCAGCGTACCCGTCGCACCCATGGTGCCCGCCGCAACCGCGACGCGCAGGATCTCGGTCGAGCCATTGCCGAGGAGGACGTGTCCCGGTGTGGTCCCGTGGCGTCGCGCGATCGCCTCGCGCAGCGGTGCCATGGCGACCAACGGATAGCGGTTTGCCTCGGTGAGGCCTTCGATGACCGCCGATCGCGCGGCCGGCGCGAGCCCCAGCGGGTTTTCGTTGGAGTTGAGACGAAGCGGCCCGGCCCGGCGGATCGGCGGCGGCTCGTACGCCAGGACGGAGGCTGGGCGGGTGAGACTGGCGAGCCCGGCCGCGACGCCGGTGCGGAAGAAGGTGCGACGGTGCATGGGGCCTCCGGCAATGGACGGCAGAACGGCAAGACGGCAGAACGGCAACACGGCAGAGCAGCAACACGGCAGGACAGCAAGACGGCAGAACAGCAAGACGGCAGAACAGCAAGACGGCAGAACAGCAACACGTCAGCGACGACGCCTGCCGGTATCCCCTGCCGTTATCCCCTGCCGTTGTTCCCTGCCGTCGTCTCCTCCCGCTCCTCCCACCCCTGCCCCTACTCCCTCGGCAAGTACTTCTTCGGAAACTTCGCCACGATCGTGTAGAACGGATCGACCACGTTGGCAATCGTACTCTCCGCCACCTGGCCCATCAGCGCGTAGGCGTCCCAGCGGTCGAAGCCGTAGTCCTGCTCGAGCCACTCGATCAGCTCCACGTGCGCAATGCGGAACGCGTCAACCAGCGGTCGGGCGCTGCCCGCCACCATGATGTAGCGGTCGTCCTCGAGCCGCGGCCACCGGATGGCCTTGCCCTTGACCACGTCGATGCGGAACACGACGTCCATGCTCGTCTCGAGGCCCGTGCCCGCGAGCTCGCCGTGGCCCTGCCGCGCGTGGCCGTCACCGAAATAGAAGTACGCGCCGTCGTGAAAGACCGGGAGGTACACGGTGGTGCCCGCGCGAACCTCGGGGGCATCCATGTTGCCGCCAAAGTCGCCGGGCCAGAGGCCGCCAAAGGCCTCGTCGCCGCGCGGTGCCACCGCCACGCGGCCGAGCATGGGTTGGAGATCGATCTCGACGGTGCGGAGTCGGCTATTCGGCAGCTCGGTCTTGCCGGTCATCTTGTCGTGGTCGAGCTGCCAGACGTAGCGGCGGGTGGGGATGGGGTCATTGAGCATGCGGACGCCCTGGTCGCCTGAGAGACTTCCGAAGCCGGCACGCACGCGGGATGCCGCGGTCTGATAGTTCGGCGTCACGGCGATGACCTCGACCAGGAGCATGTCGTTGGTCGTGGCCCCCTCGACGTAGATGGGACCGACCTCGCCCGGGAAGTCGCCGCCTTCGGCGGTGTAGTAGCCGCCGAAATTGGTCTTGGAGATGAGCACCGTGTTGGGCTTGATGCGGAGCACCGGCTCCCGCACCGCGAAGGTGGGGTAGCCGACGGTGGGCGTGAAGCGAACCGTGTCCTGCGCCGCGACCGGCGCGGACGCCGTCGCGGCGAGCGTGACCGCCAGGACCCAGCATGCGCGATTCATCGTACCTCCCAATTCCGTGGTCATCCCGTCATCCCGTCATCCGTCATCCGTCATCCCGCCCATCCCGTTCCTCCCGCCGCTCTCACCCCCCACCCGGTGGGCTGATCATGATGTGCGCCCCCGGTGTCCCGGGGAACATGATCCATGGGGCACCGGGAATGGTCGGCCGCTCCGGCAGGCCGGCACTCGCGCCGGTGGCGCCCGGCATGTACAGCACCCACCGGAGGGACGGCTCGCGGACTTCCGCGGTGACCCGATCGAACCCGCTGCCGGTGAGGATGGCGTTCGTCACACCGGCGGGCATGGGGAGGGTTCCGGCGGTGATTTCATCCCAGCGGGCCCGGGTGCGGGCCTGTCCGGAGATGCCCTGTGCGCTCAGCTCCCGGCCACGGGCGAAGAACGGCTCGAGCGATGCGTGATGACACGACACCTCGAAGTCTTCGTGCGTGGGGTTGGGGGCCATGCAGATCATGTCGTTGGTCCCTGGGCGGAGCATCACGAACGCGCCCGACGCGTCGTAGCCCTGCACGGTGGCTCCCTCCTGCAGGGCCGCCGGAGCGGCCTGAACGGCGAGACGAATCTGAAGATCCGGAGGCAGCGGGCCGGTTTGGGCGGCGAGTGGCAGGGCGCTCGCGAACGCGGTTCCTGCCAGCGCGATGGCGAGGTGGAGGGCCGACAAGCAGGACAGGAAGCGATGACGCACGGTCATTCCCCTCTGAAGCAAGGTGATTGGTTCTATGGTCTTCGCCCGTCCTGGAGTGGCTGGCGGGCAGCCTGCCGGACGGGGTGGTGTACCTGACAGTCTCGACGGGGTCCGGTATAATACGGTCCGATCTTCCCGGGAACAACGAGGAATCTCCCATGGGCGCTCGACCGTCCCGCCGCGTCTTTCTCGCCGCAACGTCGCCAGTGTTGCTGGGCTGGGCCTTGGGTGCCCATACGGTCTGGGGGTGGGGCCGGCAGACCGTCCACCCGGAGCCGCGACCCGACATCGACGCCAGCGCCGTGCTCACGGCCGAGCAGCTCGAGGGTGCCGGCAAAGACGTGGTCGCCGTGTTCGACATGGTGCGCGAGATGCCCCAGATCGTGGATGGGATCCACTGCTATTGCGGGTGTGCCAGCCTCCCGGGGTTCCGTTCCCTCCTGATCTGCTATCAGCAGGACGGCATGGCCCGCGGCTGCCACATCTGCCAGGGCGAGGCCAAGCTGGCGTATCGCCGCCGGAAGGAAGGCCAGAGCCTCGACCAGATCCGGCGCGCGATCGACGCGCGATACGCATGATGGCGCCCGCACGGATCTGGGTCGGGGTGGCGGCACTCGCCATCGTGGGCTCCCTGGCTGCGGGTGCGCCGGCCGAGGCGCAGATCTACGCGAGCGAGCGGAGCACCCTGACGCAGAACATCGCCGGGACGGTGATCACGATTGATTACTCCCGCCCGTCCCTTCGGGGCCGAGACTCGGTGTTCGGGTTGGAGGTGACCTGGGGTGAGGTGTGGACCCCGGGCGCCAACCAGGCGACGACGCTGACGCTCTCCAAGGGCGTGCGTCTGGCCGGGCAGGAAATCCCGGCTGGGAAGTACAGCGTGTGGATCAAGACGGCCGCGGACGCGGACTGGCTCTTCCTGCTCCATCCCGATACGACGCTGTTCCACATCCCGCATCCGTCGGTCGATGACATGATCTTCGCCATCCCGGTTGCCCCCCAGGTCACGAACGACGTGCGCGAGACGCTCGCGTGGAACTTGGAGCGCGTGCGTGCGACCGGTGCGCGGCTCCAGATGCATTGGGATCGGACCCTGATATCGCTGGATCTCGGGGTCGACGCCGTCGTGGAGACGACGATCCCCGCGGCCACGGGCCGCCCGTATGCGGGAACCTGGGCGGTGGTCTACGGGCCCCCGGACCCGGCGCAGTCCGCCGATACCGTCCAGTCGCAGGCCATGACGCTGCGGTATGACGATGCGACCCAGCAGGTCCTCGGGTTGCTCGAGTTTCCGGGAGTCAGTGAGACCGCGGACATCGTGCTCGTGCCCAAGGCCGAGGGCGTCTTTCTGGTGGGCTTCTTGATGGCCGGGGAGCTGGTAGAGGCGAGCGACGACTTCTTCCTGGAATTCGTCTTTGAAAACGGTCATCCGGTGAGTTTTGCGGGGCGGGGGGCGGACGACACGGTCTTCGCCCGAGGTGTCCGCACGCAGGACTGACGAGCGGGCAGTCGCGCGGGGCAGATTGTGGTGGTGAGCGGGTTGGGATGCGGTCGAACGGGCGCCCGGATCCGCTCGACGGGAACGTCAGCGAGGGAGAGTCGAAGTTCCTTCGGGCACCGACGCCTGGACCTCGGTGCACGGGACTCGCGTCAGCGCCCGAAACGAACGCCTGCTGCCACCACAATCCCACCCATCACCTCGGGACGCACATCCTGCGATGACGCGACGGTGAAACGCTCGTGGCGGTACCCGAGTGCAGCGTAGATTGGAAGCCGCGCCGGTGTATAGACCAGGCGGGTTTCGGCCTCGCGGCCACTGTCCCGGCCGCGCTGGTCGTCTCCGGCAAGACCCGCGTAGTACGCGACCAGGAATTGCGCGGACAGGCCGCTCGCGCCGATCGCCAAGGTGGAACGCAGGCCGATCCGCGCAAACGGCCAGCTCCGGTCGCCGAAGGCGCCGGAGAATGCGCGCCGGGCGTAGCCGATGTCGGCCGCGATGAACCGTGGTCCGGCAATCAACCGCACGTCGCCGGCGTGAATCCGACCGACGGCCTCGATGCCCGAGTCGGCCGCGAACGCACCGCCGAACAACCGCCCTGCCAACCCGAGATAGCGCAGCCGCAGGAGGAACTCCCCGCCGGGCATCGTTCCGGATCCGGTCCCGACCGCCCCCTCGAACTGCGCCGACCGGTGCGCGAACATGGAGACGCCACCCACACTGACCTCGAGCCCGCCCTGAGCCGCCGCGTGCCCGAGCGGGATCACGGTCAGCGCGAGGACGCTGAGCACCACCGGTCGTTGTCGCCTCACGGAGTCCCCCCCGCGAGCGTGATCGTCGCCCGATACTCGGCGCGGCGTCGCGTGTTCTCCTCGCGTAGCCCCCGGATCCGTTCGTCGAACGCGGCCTGCACGGCGGCATTGTGCGCGATGTTGTCGGGGAGGGGCCGTCCGCGGTCGACGAACGCGCCGACCAGTGCGCCGATCGTCATGCCCGCGGCGACGCCATACGCCGGCCCCGTGCCCGCAGTGGTGCTCACCGCATCCGATCCCCCGAAGCTGGTGACCACGAGGGCAGTTGCGGCGCCGAGCGCCACACCCACCGCCATGTTCGCGAACGGCCGACGGGGCGCGCGCACCGGGAGGAACTGCGACGAGTCCG
>JAOUDR010000121.1 GCA_029859185.1 Gemmatimonadota bacterium | reverse complement strand
GAACGGGACGCCCTGAGGCGCCCCGGCGTGGTTCAGGTGTGCAACGGACAGGGTGTCAAGGCGTGTGCCTTTGGCCGCCCGGACACCTATCCTAGCGACCAGACGGCAAGACGGCTAGACGGCCAGATGGTTGAGCGAGCCGGAGGGTGCAGCCCCGACGTTTCGTCCTCCTCCTGCCCACCGCTCGTCGTCTTGCCGTCTCACCGTCTGCCTCGCAGGGCTCACTCGTAACACTGATCCTGGTTCCGCTGGTTCCCGTACTCATTGAACCCGCACTCGCAGACGAGGCGCTGGAACTCCCCGGTGTCCTCGTTGAACCCGTCCACGAGAACGCGGGCGTAAGTCAGCTCGAGCGCGCGCGGGTGTACGGTACACGTCATTTCCGCGGTGACGGCGCCGTTCTGGATCAGCTCTAAATGCACCGCGTTGTTCGGATTGAGCTCGACTTTCCTGAGGTGCCAGGTCTCGGGATTGTCGCTGCTCTGGCGGAGCGGACTGATCCTCCAAGGGTCGCCCGCTGGTAACGTGACAACGAGCTGCCCGATGGCGCCGCCGAAGTTGAGAACCTGGAGTTCCACGTTGGGGGTGACGTCGGGGGAGTAGGTGTCCGGGGTCTCGCTGCACTCGCCCCCCAAGAGCAAGACGGCGGTCCCGGTCAAGCACACGCGGACGATTCTCGGAATCTTCACGCTCATGGGTTCTTTCCTCCGCTGAGAGTGGCACCCCCGCAAAGGCCGGCCCGGCTGGACAGGCGGCGGTCGGGCGCAGATTTTCCCTCCTCGCTCCTATGAGCGAAAAAACCGACCGGATTGGCTCACGTGCCTGTCCGGGATGCCACCCAGGGCGCACACGGGGTCGCGGATGGAGAGCCAGACCGACGTCACCGCGCTGCTCCAAGCGGCCTCCCGAGGAGACCGGGGGGCGCTCGACACGCTCGTGCCGCTGATCTACGACCAGCTCCGCCGGATCGCCCGGCGAGAGCTGGCGAAGGAGCGGCCGGGGCACACGCTCGACACCACCGCCCTCGTGCACGAGACCTATCTGAAGCTCGTGGGGCTGGAGCGAGTGGAGTTCGTGGGGCGGGCCCAGTTCTTCGCGTTTTCCGCCCGACTGATGCGCCAGGTCCTGGTGGACCATGCCAAGCGGAAGCGGGCGCAGAAGCGGGGCGGTCACCGGGTCCAGGTTCCGCTGGACGAGATCGTTCAGCTTCCGGGGACGCATGCCGAGGAGCTGATCGCGCTCGACGATGCGCTGCAGCGACTGGAGACTCACAGCGAGCGGTCGGCGCGGGTGGTCGAGTGCCGGTTCTTTGCCGGCATGAGCATCGAGGAGACGGCCACGGCGCTCGACGTTTCGCCCGCCACGGTCAAACGTGACTGGGAATTGGCACGGGCGTGGCTCAACCGGGCCCTCATGCCCGAGGGAGACAGTACATGACCTCACCGCGCTGGGAGGACGTCCAGACGCTCTTTGCCGCCGCGCTGGAACGGCCGCCCGCGGAGCGAGATGCGTTTCTCGACGCGGCGTGTGCGGGCGATGCGGCCCTCCGGGCGGAGGTGGCGTCCCTGCTGGCCGCGCATGCGACCGAAGGGCCGGTGGACCACCTGGCGGACGCGGTGATCGACGGATTGGTCGGCCCGCTGCGGGATCCGGTCGAGCCGGGCGACCGGATCGGGCGGTACCGGGTCGTCCGTCAGGTCGCTCGGGGCGGGATGGGTGCCGTCTACCTGGCCGAGCGGGACGACCGGCAGTTCCAGCAGCGCGTCGCCCTGAAGTTCCTGCGCCCGGGCTATGATCACGAGGAGTTGCGCCGCCGGTTCGCCACGGAACGCCGCATACTCGGCCAGCTGACCCACCCGAGCATCGCCCGCCTGCTGGACGCCGGCGTGAGCCCGCGGGGCCTCCCGTATCTCGTCATGGAGTTCGTCGACGGCGCACCGATCGACCGTTACTGCGACGAGCACCGACTGGGCATCGACGAGCGCCTCGCGTTGTTTTGCCGAGTGAGCGATGCAGTGCAGTTCGCCCACCAGAATCTCGTCGTGCATCGCGACCTCAAACCGTCCAACATCCTCGTGGACGACGGCGGTGCGGTGAAGCTGCTGGATTTCGGGATCGCGAAGCTGCTGGAGGAGGAGGCGGTGCCCGCCGGCTCCCGCGCCCCGACGCGCTGGATGACGCCCGAATACGCGAGCCCGGAGCAGATCCGTGGCGGCCCGATCACGACGGCCACAGACACGTACGCCTTGGGGATCCTGCTGTTCGAGTTGCTCACCGGCCGGCGCCCGTACGCCATCACGGCGTCGAGCCCCGCGGAGATCGAGCGCGCCGTGTGCGAGACCGAGCCGCCGCGGCCGAGCGCCGTGGTGCGGGACCCGCCGAGTGCGGGCACGCCGACGTCCACGGAGAGCGCCGAACTCGTGAGCGCCGCCCGTCACACGCAGCCCGAGCGACTGCGTCGTCGGCTGCGCGGGGACCTCGACGTCATCGTGCTGCACGCGTTACGCAAAGAGCCCGGGCGGCGGTATGCGAGCGCGGGCGAGCTCGCGGACGACGTGCGCCGCCACCTCGCGGGGCTCCCGGTCCGAGCCCAGCCCGATTCGTTCCGGTACCGGGCCGGCAAGTTCGTGCGCAGGCACCGGGTCGGCGTCGGCGCGGGTGCGCTCGTCGGCGTCTCGCTCCTGGCGGGGACGGTGGCGACCGCGTGGCAGGCCGGCATCGCGGCGCGAGAACGCGACCAGGCCCGCTTGGAAGCTGCCACCGCGGACGCGGTGTCGACGTTCCTCACTGACCTCTTCGCCATCTCCGATCCCGGCCGGGCGCTCGGCGCGGATCCCCCGGCCAGCCAGTTGCTCGCCACCGGTGCAGCACGAGTCGAGTCGGAGCTGGCGGGCCAGCCGGCGCTGCAGGGACGACTGCTGTTCGTCATCGGCGACGTCTACCGGAGTCTCGGTCGGTTCCCGGCGGCCGAGTCCCTGCTCGCGCGGTCCGCCGAGCTGCGGCGCGCCACGCTGGGAGACCACTCGCCGGAGTTGGCGGAGAGCCTTACCGGACTCGCGACGGTGCTGTTGGCGCAGCAGCGACCTGACGAGGCCGAGCCGCTGCTGCGGGAGGCGCTGGCGACCTGGGAAGCGGCGTTGGGTCCGGCGGACCCCAAGGTGGCAAGCGCCGTGAACAACCTGGGCAGTTTGTTCCACCGCCGTGGTCTGCTGGACAGTGCGGCTGCGTACTACGGGCTGGCGGTGGCGCTCCGGGAGCGGGCGGGACACGACACGACGCTCGCGTACGCGACGGATCTCGGCAATCTCGCCAGTGTCCTCGCACGGCAGGGGGATCTGGACGGGGCCGACTCGCTCCAACGCCACGTCCTCGCCATTCGCCGGGCCCGCCAGGCGCCCAACCACCCGGACGTCGCGGCGACCTTGAACAACCTCGCCGTCGTCCTGTACCGCAAGGAGGACTTCGCGGGCGCGGAGCGCATGCTGCGGGAGGCGCTGGAGATCCGACGGACCGTGCTGGGGCCGGACCATCCGGAGGTGGCACAGGGCCTCAACAACCTGGCGGCGGCGGTCGAGAAGCAGGGGAACGTGGCCGAGGCGGAGCGGCTGTACGAGGAGTCACTCGCCCTCAAACGCCGACTGGTTGGGAATGCGCATCCAACCGTTGCCACGAGCCTCAACAATCTCGGCCTGCTCGAGCAGGTGCGCGGCAACCTGGACTCCGCGTTGGCGCTCTTCCGGGAGGCCCTCGCGATCCGACGTGCGGCGTACCCCGCCGGCCATCCGAGCTTGGCGACGAGTCTGGACAACCTGGGGGCCGTGTTCCGCGCGCGCGGCAATCTTGGGGCGGCGGAAGGAGCGTTGCGCGAGGCCCTCGCGTTGCGCCGCCGGTTGCTGCCGCAGGACCATCCCGAACTGGGTCTCTCGGCGGCCACCCTCGGCGGCGTGCTCGCGGATCAGGGCCGATGCATTGATGCCGAGCCGCTCCTCGCAGAGGGACTGCGGATACGCGTTGCCACGCTGCCGGTGGGGCATCCGGGCGTCGCGGCCGTGCAGGGCGACCTCGGGCGGTGTCAGTTGGCGCTCGGAAGGGAAGTCGAGGCGGAGCAGTCGCTGCTCGCGGCGCACGAGGGGATGACGACAGCACGGGGGGCCGACGACAGCGCGACGCAGCGCGTCACGCGCCAGCTCGTGGAGCTGTATGCCGGGCGAGGCGACACGGCCCGTGCGGCAGCGTACCGCGCCCTGCTCGTCCGCGGCGGCTCGTAGCGGTCCGGCGAGCAGGTCGGCAGCCGCGCCACAAACCGACTCGGTCGTGGCCGCACACGTCGCGTCTTCCGCATCAAACTCGCACCGCGCCGAAAGCAGAACGCCGGGCCCGAGGGGCCCGGCGTTGTGTCACGGACAGGGTGGGATTCGAACCCACGAACCGGTTACCCGGTTACACGCTCTCCAGGCGTGTGCCTTCAGCCACTCGGCCACCTGTCCTGGCTCCCAGACGGCTAGGCGGCGAGACGGCAAGACGGCTAGCGGACGGGGAGGAGCAGGAACGTAGTTGGCCGAGCCGGCCGGCTCAACCCCGACGTTCGCCTCCCTTCTGCCCACCGCTCGCCGTCCTGCCGTGTCGCCGTCTGCCCCGCCTCCCGCCTCCCGCCTCCCAACCCTGACCACCTCACTCCTACTATCGGTCAGTTCGGTGGTATCGGTCCGCGCCGGCTCAGTCAACCTCGTCCGTGTCGATTTGGCCGGTCAGCTGACGGGTCACGTGCGACCAGGACATCCCGATGGTGAGGAGCACCGTGATGGCCACCAACACGACGTGGGCCACGGTCCGGGACGATTCCAGCGCCAGCACGCCCCAATAGCTCAGCAGCCACACCACCGCAGCGAGGAGGGCGACCACGAGGAGCGCGCCTCGCGTCCCCAGCGACCGCTTGGTTGCCTGCACGAAGATCGCCCAGCCGATCACGAGGACCAGGAGGGCGAGCACCTTGAACGGCGTGACCATCGAGGCCAATCCAGCGCCCTGCACGACCGGCTGCACGATCCAGTGGTAAAGCGACCAGCCCTCGGGGTTGAACGACGCGTAGACGAGCACCAGCGCGCCCCCGAACCGGAGCAGAATTCCCTGCCAGGATAGTGCCTCACGCTGCATGACGAACGGACCTTCTGGATGTGGGACGCCCTAAGCTAGCCAGGGAGGCGCGGGCCGACTACGGGCGCGCCGGTCGCCCCCAACGCCGGCGCGCCGCGTGCGTATCCCTTGATGAAGACACGTCCCAACGCCGCTCGACGCGCGCCTGGCACGCGGCCACTCGCTGGCGCCGTCGGGTCCGCTCGTGCGAAGTTGGGTCGATGCCGGAAGGATGCTCACCGCCAAAGGAGGAGAACGTGCGGATTGCTGGCACACCCCGCCTGAGACTGGCTCTCGGCGCCATCGCGCTGGGCCTGCTCGGCGCGGTCGCGAATACGCAGGCCCAGTCGCCTGCCTATCTCGACTTCAACGGGCTCACCCGCGAACTCCGATCGCTCACCAACGGCTCCGACCTGGCGCGGCTCCGCTCGCTCGGGAAGTCGCGCGAAGGCCGCGACATCTGGCTGGTCGAGATCGGCGCCACGGCGGGCGCACCGCTGGACTCGCGGCCGGCCCTGCTCGTGGTCGGGAACCTCTCGGGCGACCACGTCGTGGGCAGCATGCTCGCCCTGGAGACCGTGCGCTACCTCCTGGCCGGCACCGACTCGAGTGCCGCCACCGTGCTGAACACTCAGGTCGTCTACATCGTGCCTCGGCTCAATCCCGACGCCGCCGAGGGGATGTTCGCCGCGGTGAAGCAGGATCGCCGGCGCAACGCGCTGGCCTTCGACGACGATAACGACGGCCGGGTCGACGAAGATCCCGCCGAGGATCTGGACGGCGACGGCCTGATCACGGTCATGCGGAAGCGCGATCCCGCGGGCGAGTACATGGTGCATCCGGACGATGCGCGGCTCATGAAGCTGGCGGATGCCACCCAGGGCGAGGCGGGCGGATACACCCTCTACGTCGAAGGGCGGGATTCGGACGGTGACGGCTACCTGAACGAAGATGGACTCGGCGGCGTGGACCTCGATCGCAACTTCCAGCACGCCTATCCCTACTGGGAGCGCGACGCGGGGCCCTACATGGTGAGCGAGCCCGAGAGTCGGGCGCTGATGGACTTCATGATCGCGCACGGGAACATCGGCGCGGTGCTGACCTACGGGCACTCGGACAACCTCGTGACGCCGCCCGACGCGCGCGGCAACCTCGCCGATGCCTCGGTGCTCGACCTCCCGGCGTTTGCTCTGGCGTCGAACGCCGACCTCTTCGAGAAAGGCGTCTTCGCCAGCGGACAGCGCGGCGGCTTTGGTGGGTTCGGTGGTTTCGGGGGTCGTGGGGGAGGAGGGCCGCAGCTGCGCGGCGCCCAACCCGGTCGCGACAACGACCCCAGCGCGGGCCGGCGGCCCGCAACCACCGTCAACGCGGCCGACCTCAAGTACTTCGAGGCCGTATCCAAGGCGTACAAGGAGATCACCGGGATCACCAAGGTGGGCGTGAACCGCACCGCCGAGGGCGCGTTCTTCCAGTACGGCTACTACCAGTTCGGTGTGCCCGCGTTCGGTACCCAGGGATGGGGGCTGCCGCAGAAGACACCGGCCAGGGATTCGGCTGGCGCGGATCAGCCGTCGGGCGCGAACGCGGAGGCTCGACCAGGAGGACGCGGACGTCCACCTGCGGGTGGGACGCCCGCGGGTCGCGCGGTGCAGGGCCAGGGCGCGCGCGCCGGCGCCACGCAACCCGGCGCGGACGCGGCCATCCTCGGCGCCATGGACAGTGCGGGGATCGAGGCCTTCGTCCCGTGGACGTCGTTCACGCATCCCGACCTCGGTGAGGTCGAGATCGGCGGCTTCCGGCCGTACGCGGTCACCAATCCGCCGGCGGCCGACCTCGGCGAGTTGGGTCGGATGCACGGGACGTTCGCCGTCCGGCTCGCGGGGATGCTCCCGCAGGTGCGGATTGCGAACACGGAGGTGAAGGACGAGGGAGGTGGCGTCTTCACCGTGAGTGCGGACGTCGAGAACGTGGGGTATTTCCCAACGGCGCTCCAGCACGGCGTTGTCTCGCGGTCCGTGCAGCCGACCACGATTCAGATCCAGGTACCTCCGGAGGCGATGCTCACGGGGGATGACAAGACCAGCACGGTGATGCGGCTCGATGGATCCGGAGGTCGCGAACACCTCACGTGGGTGATCCGGGGTCAGCCCGGTGCCTCGGTCGAGATCCGCGTCCTGTCGCAAAAGGGCGGGACCGCCACCACCACCGTGACGCTGAGGTAGACGAGATGATGCGCAACGCGACGATGCGATTGGCGGCGATCTGGCTCCTCATGTGCGCCGCCCTGACCGTGCCCGGACTGACCGCGCAGGAACCGCGCGGATCCGATCCCGAGCACAAGC
>JAOUDR010000120.1 GCA_029859185.1 Gemmatimonadota bacterium | reverse complement strand
GTGGATCCCGGCTTCGAGACCGGCCAGGTCCTCACGCTTCAGATCGCCGTCCCGGATACCTATGACGCGCAGGGACGCCTCGTGCTGTTCGACGGGCTCTTCGCCGACCTCGAGGCCATCCCCGGCGTGGTCGCCGTAGGGAGCACCACGCGACTCCCGCTTGGCACGCAACTGTCGACCAAACTCGACGTGCGGGATCGTCCCGTGCCTGACGGCGAGCAGCCCGAAGTCGAGTTCAGGCGTGCCGGCGGCGCGTACTACCGCGCGATGGGCATTCCCGTACTCCGGGGCCGCGCGTTCGACGCGCGCGACACACCCGACGCACCGGGCGCCATGATACTGAGTCGCGCCCTCGCCGAGCGCCTGTGGCCCGGGCAGGATCCGATCGGCAAGCAGGTGCGGTTCTGGTACGCGGGGATCACGCCCGACGCGCCGTGGCTCGACGTCGTGGGCGTCGTCGGGGACGTGAAGCACTTCGGCCTCGACGCGGACGCACCGGACATCGCCTACTTCGCGGCGTCGCAGGGTCCGCCCGTCAATCCCATCTTGGCCCTCCGCACGGCGGGAGCACCCGAGGACGTGGTTGCGGCCGTGCGGCAACGCATCCGCGCCGCCGATCCGGAGATCCTGGTGTACGACGTGCGCACCATGGACTCGATGGTGGATGCGTCGGTGGCCGGCCGGCGGTTCAACATGTTGCTGCTCGCGCTTTTCGGCGGTTTGGCCCTCGCGCTCGCCGCCGTGGGTATCTATGGCGTGATTGCCTACACCGTCCGGCGCCGGACGCGCGACCTGGGGATCCGGATTGCGCTTGGCGCCGCGCACACAGACATCCTGCGCCTCGTCGTCGGCACCGCGATGCGGCTCGCCGGACTCGGACTACTGCTGGGGCTCGCCGTGGCACTCCCACTTACCCAACTCATGCGGGCGGTGTTGTTCGAGGTGAGCCCGGCGGACCCCATCGCCTTCGGCGCCGTGGCGGTACTCCTCTCGGCGGTTGCGCTGGCGGCGGCGTACGTTCCGGGACGACGCGCGACCCAGATTGACCCAACCGACGCCCTGCGGGAATCGTAGGGCACGATGGTGCCTCCATGTCTCTGATCACGCTCGCCAACCTCGAGAAGTCGATCCCATCCGGGAACGGCCGGCTGTGGATTCTCCGCGACATCACGCTCGACATCGCGGAGGGTGAATTCGTGACGGTCATGGGCCCGTCCGGCGCCGGCAAGTCCACCCTGCTCGGCATCCTCGGCATGCTCGATCACGAGTGGACGGGCGAATACCGCCTGGTGGGCGAGGCGGTCCACACGCTCAAGCCCAAGCAGCGGATTGCCCTCAACAAGCGGCACATCGGCTTCGTGTTCCAGCAGTACCACCTGCTCGACGACCTCACCGTGTACGAGAACCTCGACATCCCGCTCTCGTACCGAGACGTGCCCAAGCGCGAGCGCGAGGGGATCGTCGCGGACGTGCTGGATCGGTTCGGCATCGTGGCCAAGAAGGACCTCTATCCCGCACAGCTTTCCGGCGGCCAGCAGCAGCTCGTCGGTGTCGCCCGCGCCGTGGTGGCCAACCCCAAGCTGATTCTGGCGGACGAGCCCACCGGGAGCCTGCACTCGGAGCAGGCGCGCCGGATCATGGAGTTGTTCCGCGAGCTCAATCAGGGCGGCACGACCATCATCCAGGTCACCCACTCCGAGGAGTGCGCTTCCTACGGGCACCGGATCATCCAGCTCTTCGACGGCTGGCTCCGGCAGCCGTGATGCAGCTTCAATCGACCGGCCCGCACCACACGCCGGCGACGGCAACAGTCCGCACCATGGGACTCCAGGGCCCGTTTACGGGCTGAGGCCGAGCCGCGAGTTCACTCGCGCCCGACGCGGGGTAGATTCGTTTCAAGATCACCCACGGCTTCACCAACGCTCCGATACGGCAACCGCCCATGTCGCCACGCATACTCGTCGCCGACGACCAGCAGGACGTGCTCGAGGCTCTGCGGCTCCTGCTCAAGGGAGAAGGGTTCGAGATCACCACGGCCACGTCCGCCGCGGGCGTGCTTGCCGCCGTGGAACGGGACGAGTTCGACGCGGTCCTGCTGGACCTCAACTACCAGCGCGATACGACCTCGGCCGCCGAGGGTCTCGATCTGCTCGCGCGGCTCCAGACCATTGACCACACGCTTCCAGTGGTCGTCATGACGGCGTGGGGAACCGTGGACAACGCGGTCGAGGCCATGCGCCGCGGCGCGCGCGACTTCATCGAGAAGCCGTGGGACAACGCGCGGCTGCTCGCCACGCTGCGCACCCAGGTCGCGCTCGGCGCCGCCCTGCGTTCGACGGTGCGGCTCGAGAGCGAGAACGCGGCGCTGCGTGCCGGCGACCGCCCGACGCTCATCGCGACTGCGAAAGCCATGCAACCGGTGCTCCAGATGCTGCACCGCGTTGCCGCCTCGGACGCGCCGGTGCTGATCTCGGGCGAGCATGGCACGGGCAAGGACGTCGTGGCCCAGTGGCTGCACGCGGAGTCGCACCGCAACGCGCAGCCGATCGTCACCGTGAATGTCGGCGGTCTGTCCGACGGCGTGTTCGAGAGCGAGTTGTTCGGACACGTGAAGGGCGCGTTCACCGACGCCAAGACCGATCGGGTGGGCCGGTTCGAGCTGGCCGACCGCGGCACGCTGTTCCTCGACGAAATCGCCAACATGACGCTCACGCAGCAGGCCAAGTTGTTGCGGGTGCTGCAAACGGGTGAGCTCGAGCGGGTGGGATCGTCCAAGACGCGGCGCGTGGACGTGCGGCTCCTGTCGGCCACCAATGCCGATGTCGGCGCCGAAGTGCGGGCCGGCCGCTTCCGCGAAGATCTCCTGTTCCGACTCAACACCGTCGAGATTCGCCTGCCGCCGCTCCGGGAGCGGTTGGAAGACATCCCCGCCCTCGCCATGCACTTCCTGCAGCGCCATGCGACCCGCTACCAGAAGACGACGGACCGCTTCGCGGCCGATGCGATGGAGGCGTTGCTGCGTCACCCGTGGCCGGGCAACATCCGGGAGCTGGACCACGCCGTCGAGCGTGCCACGCTCCTGGCGGAAGGACCCGCGGTTCGCCCGGTGGACCTTGGCCTGGCCCCGAACGTCGCGGATGACGCCGTGCGGCTCGACGCGATGACCCTCGACGACGTCGAGGCCTACCTGATTCGGCGGGCGCTGGACCGGGCGGAAGGAAACGTGACCGACGCCGCCCGGGCACTGGGCCTGAGCCGGTCGGCGCTCTACCGCCGTCTCGAGAAGCTCGACCACTGACCTACGAACGGCGCATCCTGGTTGGCGTGCTCGCCACCGGTCTCCCCGCCGTGGCGCTGGGGCTGCTCCTGCTGTTCACCGGCGACTTTACCGCCCGGACGCAGTGGACCGTGGCGGGCCTGATCGCGGGCACCTGGCTCATCGGCGCGTTCGCGGTGCAGGAGCGCGTCGTCCGCCCCTTGCAGACGCTGTCGAATCTGCTCGCGGCCCTGGGCGAAGCGGACTACTCCACCCGTGCGCGCGGCGCGCGGCCCGACGACGCGCTCGGCTTGGCGTACTGGGAGGTCAACCGGCTCACCGAGACGCTGCGCGCGCGCCGGCTCGACTCGGTGGAGGCCGAGGCGTTACTGCGCCGGGTGATTGCCGAGATCCACGCGGCCATCTTCGCGTTCGACGGCGCCGGCGCGCTGCAGCTGGTCAATCGCGCCGGCGAGGCCCTGCTCGGTCGGCCGTCCGACGCCCTGGTCGGCTCGGCCGCCGACGATCTCGGCCTTGCCGCGTATCTCGCGGGCCCAAGCGAGCGGATCGAGGAGGTGGTCTTCCCCGGCAAGGCCGGCCGGTGGGAGATCCGGCGCCGGCAGTTCCGGCAGGGAGGCCGTCCCCACGATCTCCTGGTGATCAACGACCTGAGCGCCGTGCTGCGCGAGGAAGAGCGGCAGGCGTGGCGCCGGCTGGTCCGGGTTCTGAGCCACGAGATCAACAACTCGCTGGCCCCGATCAAGTCCATTGCGGAGAGCCTGCGCGGCGTGCTGGACCATGCGGCCGGTGGGACCGGCGGGTCCGACGACGACTTCGCGCGCGGACTCGCCATCATCGCCGACCGCTCCGAATCGTTGCGCCGCTTCATGGCGTCCTACGCCCGGCTCGCTCGGCTCCCGCCTCCGTCGTTTGCGCCCGTGCGGGTGGAGGATCTGGTGCGACGGGTGGCGGGGCTCGAGCGCCGGCGTCCCGTGACGGTCCGCGAGGGACCGAAGATGGTGATCCGGGCGGATCGCGACCAGGTGGAGCAGTTGCTCATCAACGTCATCGCGAACGCGGTAGACGCGGTGCAGGAGACGGATGGCGATGTCACCATCACGTGGTCGGTCGAGCGGTCCGCGCTCGAGATCAGGGTGGACGATGGTGGACCCGGCCTGCCCGATCCGTCGAACCTGTTCGTCCCGTTCTTCACGACCAAGCCGGGGGGATCGGGCATCGGGCTGGTGCTGAGCCGCCAGATTGCCGAGGCCCATGGGGGGAGTCTGGTCGTCGAGAACCGCTCGGACCGCACCGGGTGCACGGCCCGCTTGCGCGTGCCCGTGTCCGACAGGGACCGACGACAGCCGGTCGGAGTTGCGTGACGGGTACGATTCCGATCACACCGTCAGCCTTCATCGCCAATTCAAGCCCAATTCAAGGCCACTTCATCACCGAGTGGCTGAGTTGCGAGCATGTCGCCCACGCGACGCACCGCCCTCCTGCTCTTCCTCGCCGCCATCTTCACCGTCGGTCTCACGTTTGCGACCGTCGAGCTTCCGTATCTCGTGGACGATTACCTGCAGCGCAGCATGGCGACACCGGACATCGACTCCCATGTCGACGCCGTCAGCGTGCTCAAGACCGAGTTGTTCATCGCGCACTACCGTCTGCGCCTGATCGGGTACGTGTGCTTCGCGCTCCTGATCGGTCTGATCGTCGTCGGGTTCGCCACGCGCCGGACGGGGCTCGCCGCGGCGGGTGCGGTGGGATTCATGCTTCCGGTCTTCGCGCAGTTTGCCGCCGTCATGTTCTTCCTGTCCGGACTGGGCGCGCTGAACGTGCTGTGGCTCCCGGTGCTCGATCTCTCGTTCGACGTACAGCAATTCGGACTGATCGTCCGGGCACCCTACGATCTCCTGCGTTGGCTGCTCCGCCAGCTCGGGGTCAACGGCTATTGGCCGATCGTGTACGCATGCCTGGGCGGGGGGGGACTGATCTTCTTCCTCGGCACGTACGCCTGGCTTGCAGCGCGCGCGCGCGGCCGGGCGGTCGCCGATTTCTGGGTCTACCGCCTTTCACGTCATCCGCAGTACCTCGGCTGGATGCTCTGGAGCTACGGCGTCTATCTGCTGCTGCTCCGGCAACAGTATCCCAGACGCTCGTGGGGGATCGATGCGAGCCTGCCCTGGCTCGTCTCGACGCTTGTCATCGTGGCGGTGGCCATGCTGGAGGAGGTCGGCATGCGCCGGCGGTACGGCGAGGCGTACGAGGCCTACCGGCGCGCCACGCCGTTCCTCTTTCCCGTGCCGCGGCTGCTGGCTCGCGGGTTCGCGTGGCCGACGTCCCTCCTGTTCAAGAAGGACGTGCCGGACCGACGACGGGAAGTGGCGGTCCTCGTCCCGCTCTACGCCGTCGCGCTCATGGCGGCATCCGCCTTCTTCTACGGACGCGTCGGCGACCGGGCTCGCGAGATCCTGCGACCGTCGGCCAGGGCCGAAGCCCGCGTTGGCGCGTTGGCCGTTGAACTGCAGAATGCGGACGGGTGGCGGGCGCGGTACGCAGTGGCGGAGCGGATGGCCACCCTTGGTGATCCGGCCATCGACGGGTTCCTCGACCTGATGCGGCACCACGACATCGGCGTGCGGCGCGTGGCGGCGGAGTTCCTGCGACAGAACCCGCGGGAGCGGGCGATTCCCGCGCTCGTCGCGGCCCTCGAGGACTCGGTCGCCGATGTCCGCGTGGACGCGATCCGGGCCCTCTCGGCGATTGGCTCCACGGCAACCATCGACCCGCTGATGCCCATGCTGAACGATTCCGTCGGCTGGGTGCGCACGACGGCGTTGCGGACGCTCGCCACCCTCGGCGCCGACGGGGTTGTTCCTCGGGTCGTGCCGTGGCTCGCGGATTCCAACGTCTGGACCCGGATCTCCACCATCGAATCACTGGGAGTCCTGGGATCGGCGGATGCCGTCCCCCTGCTCGTCGAGGGAATCACCGACTCGACGCCCGCGGTGCGCCGCGCGACGGTGGCGGCCCTGGTGAAGATCGGGTCTCCGCTCGCGCGGGACGACCTGCTCGCGGCTTGCGCCGACCCTGACTGGGAGGTACGACTGTACGCGTGTGAAGGGCTGAAGCGCCTGGGACGGTGACGGATGCCACAGAACAAGCTGATCCCGATCAACGATCTCGTGCAGCTGATCACCGACGCCGGTGTCACCCACCAGCGCGGCATCTACGAGACGTCGCTGTCGAAGCTGACGATCCAGGGCGGTGATCCGCTGGCCGATCTCTCCACGGCCTACGAGATCGCGGGGTCGCTCGGGATCCCCGACGAGCGCATGGACGAGGTGATCGCCAACCGGTACCCGTCCGTGGAATCCCAGCTCGCCGCGCTGGAGAATCACGGCGCCGTCGCGACCACCAAGGCGGTGGCCAAGACCTACCAGCTGGAGATCGAGAACGCGCTCCGGTCCGCTCTGCCCGGGAGCGACTTCCGCACCACGCGCGAGCACCTCACTCGGAAGTTCGACCAACCGCATCTCAAGGTGAAATGGTACCGGGACTACAGTGTCGGCGTCTCGGTCATCACGGAGCGGGAGGTCACGACACCGGTAACCCGCACCTGGCACAACCTGTGGGGACTGCGCGGACCGCTGGAGCACGTGGAGGTGGCGCGAGACAGTACACTCCTCGCCCGAATCGACGTCGGCAACGAGTACGTTCCCACCGCGGGACTCTACGGCGGCCCCCGCCGCCCCGAACATCCGGCGTGGCACCGAACCGACCGGCTCTACTTCCACATCACGGTGAGCAGCGGCGTGTTCATCAAGCTCTGCAGCCCCACCCTCGAGGCGCTGCGGGCACGATTCGAGCGGCACAACGGGATCGCGGGGCACGAGGTCGCGTACGACTACGTGGTGGAGTAACCTCCTCCCTTCCACTCCTGCCACTTCTCCCACTCCTCCACCACAGCCCTGGCTACGACAGCGGCCCGTACGTATCCTACCACCGTCCTTTCCCAGCGAAGCGCATGAACGAAGTCATCGACCGCCTGACCACGGCGCTTGCCGGCCGCTACACCATCGAGCGTGAGCTCAGCCCGATCGTCTCCCCCAATGGTCGATGGATCGCGTATACCTCCAACGAATCCGGCCAGGAGGAGGTGTACGTGCGCCCCTTCGAGACTCCCGAACGCGCCCGCTGGGCGGTCTCGGTGAGTGGGGGGACGGAGCCCCTGTGGGCTCGCAGCGGCCGCGAGTTCTTCCGTCAGA
>JAOUDR010000119.1 GCA_029859185.1 Gemmatimonadota bacterium | reverse complement strand
ACGTTGGGCGCCCGTTCGCCCCGCAGGGCAAGGTCGGGGACGCCCGGCAGTGGATGGTCTTCCGGGAACCGCTCCACCCGGAACGCACCACGGAACCCGTCCCCGGCGATCGCGCGGGCGAGGAACAGTGCTTCGGTCGAGGCGCGCGGCGAGGCCAGCACCACGATCTCTCCGCCCGCCCCGGCCAGGAGTTCCGCCGCCTGGTGGATCGCCTCATCCCAGTCCGCCGCCACGAGCGTGCCGTCCTGACGGACGAGCGGGACGTCGATCCGGTCGCCCTGATTGAGCCAGCGGTAGTGCAGTCGGCCATGGTCACACATGAAATACCGGTTGACCGCCTCATTGGAGCGTGGCCGGAGGCGTACGACCGTGTTTTGCCGAGTCTCGATGGCCACGTTGCAGCCCTGTGAGCATCCGGTGCAGACGCTGGCCGTCTTGTCGAGCTCCCACGCGCGCGCCTTGTGGAGGAAGTCCCGCGAAATGAGCGACCCCACCGGGCACAGGTCCACGACATTCCCCGCCCAGGGGTGGTCGAGCTCCCGATCCGGGTGGATCCCGATGAACGCTCGGTCACCTCGCTCGCTGACGTTCAGCACCGGCTCGCCCGCCGCGTGGTCCATGAACCGCACGCAGCGCGTACAGAGAATGCACCGGTTCGGGACGTAGAGGACGTCCGGCCCGAACTCCTCGGCCGGGTTGAATCGTTTGGCGAACGTCGGGGTGTACCGCGTCGTCGCCCGGCCCTCGCGGAACACGTAGTCCTGCAGCTCGCATTCGCCCGCCTGATCACAGATCGGGCAATCCAGCGGGTGGTTGATCAGCAGGAACTCGAGCACCCCTTTTCTGGCCTCGACGGCTTCGGGCTCGAAGACGCGGACCACCTGCCCTTCCGCGACCGGGGTCGCGCAGGCGATTTGCAGCTTGGGCAGCCCGTCGACCTGGACCAGGCACATGCGGCACACGCCCGCGACGGGCAGGCCGGGATGGTAGCAGTAGTGCGGGATCAGGACCCCGGCCTGCTTGGCCGCCTCGAGGATCATCGTGCCCTTCGGCACGGTCACCTGGGCGCCCTCGATCGTCAGCGTGACGTGCGGTGGCGAATCAGCCATGGCTCCTCTAGGCAACCGCGAGCACGGGTTTCCGCGCTCCGGTGATGTACGCTTCGAATTCCCCACGGAACTTCTTGATGCCGCTCACGACCGGCACCGCACATGAGTCACTCAGGACGCAGATCGTCTTGCCGGTCATCTGCTCGCCGATGTCGAGCAGGAGATCGAGGTCGCCCATGGTCCCCTTGCCCGAGAGGATCCGCTCGAGGATCCGCACGGTCCACCCGGTGCCTTCCCGACACTGCGTACACTGGGCGCAGGACTCGTGCGCGTAGAACCGCGTCAGCCGCATGATCTGATAGACCATGTCAGCGCTGTCATCGAAGACGATCAGTCCGCCCGAGCCGAGCATGGTCCCCTGGCCCACACATCCTTCGTAATCGAGCAGGCAGGCCTCGGTCTCCGCGCGGTCCAGGATCGGGACGGATGAGCCCCCCGGCTGACACGCCTTCAGGGTTCGTCCGTCACGCAGTCCTGCGAGGTCGTAGATGAGGTCCTTCAGGGGGAAGCCCATCGTGACTTCGTAATTGCCCGGCCGCGCCACATGCCCGCACACGCTGAACAACTTGGTGCCCGAACTCTTGGGGTTGCTCAGCGAGAGCTTCTGGTACCACTCGGCACCGCGATTGATGATGTGCGGGACCGAGGTCAGCGTCTCCACGTTGTTGACCGTCGTGGGCATCCCAAAGACCCCGGCCTGCGCCGGGAATGGCGGTCGAATCCGCGGATTGCCGCGGCGTCCCTCGATCGAGTTCATCAGGGCGGTCTCTTCGCCGCAGATATAGGCGCCGGCTCCTCGGTGGATCCAGATATCGAGGCGTCGACCGGAGCCCATCGCGTTCGCGCCGAGGGTCCCCACCTTGTAGGCCTCATCGAGGGCCGCCTGCATGATGCGGATCGCTTCGGTGAACTCGCCGCGGATGTAGATGTACCCGACCTCGGCCTGGATGGCGTGCATGGCAATCGCACAACCCTCAATGAGCGCGTGCGGTGTCCAACGCATGATTTCGCGATCCTTGAAGGTTCCGGGCTCGGATTCGTCGGCGTTGCAGCAGAGGTAGTGCGGCTTGGATTTCTCCTTGGGCATGAACGACCACTTCACACCGGCCGGGAACCCGGCACCGCCACGGCCCCGGAGCCCTGACACCTTCACGACCTCGACGACCTCGGCGGGCGACATCCCCAGTGCCTTCTTCAGCGCCTCGTATCCACCGCGTTTCACCCAGCCACCGTAGGTGCGCGCCTCGGGATCGCCGAAATACTGCGAGAGCAGGACCGTTTCCTTCTGGTGCGGCTTGTGGGGGTAGCCCATTACCTGGCTCCTCGTGGTCTCCGACCGGCCGGGCCGCGACGGGAAGGCGGGATGACGGGATGACGGGATGCCGCGCCGGTCATGGATACCTCGCCAGCAGCTCGCGCACCTTGTCGACGGTCACCCCATCGATGAAGTCGTCGTCGATCAACACGGGAGTCGCGAAGCCGCACGCGCCGAGGCATTCGACCTCGACGATCGTGAAGCGGCCGTCCGGGGACGTCGCTCCCAGCTCGCCGCAGCCCGAATGCTCGAGGAACGCGCGGACGACGTCCTCGGCGCCGCAGAGATTGCACGGGGTCGTGGTGCAGACCTGAATGAAATGGCGCCCCACCGGATGCTGGTGGTACATCGTGTAGAAGGTCACCACGCCCTTGACGTAGGCCGCGGTCAGGTCGAGCGCCTGCGCCACCTCGACCATGGCGGTGTCCGGGATCCAGCCCCGCGCCTCTTGCACCATCCACAGAGCGGGCAGCAGCGCCGCCCGTTTCGTGGGATACCGTGTCAGGATCGCATCGAGCCGTGCGCGACGGTCCCCGGTGAACACGGGCTCGTACTCGCCGGTCACTTGCATCAGCGGTCGACCTCCCCCATGACGATATCCACGCTGGCGTTGATCGCGATGAGATCGGAGAGCAGGTGCCCCTGCGCCATCTTCGAAAGCGCCGAGAGATTGATGAAGGCCGGGGGGCGGACCCGCCAGCGCACCGGCTTGGCCGTCCCATCGGACACGAAGTAGTAGCCCAGCTCTCCCTTGGGGCTTTCGAGCGAGAAGTACGCCTCGCCCACGGGGGCGGGCACGCCTTCCATGACCTGCTTGAAGTGGTGAATCATCGACTCCATGTCGGTCATCGCCGCGTGCTTGGGCGGCAGGATGACCCGGTGGTCCGCCACGTTGATGGGGCCGTCGGGCAGGCGGTCGAGCGCCTGGTCGAGGATACGGACCGACTGCAGGACCTCCTCAAACCGGACGAGATAGCGATCGTACACGTCGCCGTGCTCGCCGATCGGGACCTCGAAATCGTAGGTCTCGTAATCGAGGTAGGGCCGATCCTTGCGCACATCGTAGTCCACGCCGCTTGCCCGGAGCATGGCACCGGACATCGACATGTTGGTCGCCTCTTCGGCCGTGAGAACGCCGATGCCCTGCGTCCGACCCACCCACACCCCATTGCGGGTGAGGACCCGGTCCACCTCCGCCATCACCCCGAGCAGGCTACGGCACGTCGCGCGGAGCCCGTCCTCGAAGCCGTCGGGGATGTCGGCCATGAGTCCGCCTACCCGCGTCAGGCTCGTGGTCAATCGCGCCCCCGTCCAGGCCTCCTGGAGGTTGTAGAACTTCTCGCGCTCCTGGAACATCCAGAGGAACGGGGTGATCGCCCCGATGTCGATCCCGGTGGTGCCCAACCAGACGAGGTGCGAGATGATGCGGCTGATCTCGCAGGCGATCACGCGCAGCACCTTGCAGCGCTCGGTGATGGCAATCCCCATCAGCTTCTCCGCCGCCATGGCCAGGCACACGTTGTTCGCCATTGGCGCCAGGTAGTCCATGCGGTCGGTGAGGGGAACGATCTGGTTGTAGTGGCGGTACTCCCCGAGCTTCTCGAAGCCCGAGTGCAGATAGCCCACGTGCGGGATCACCCGGATGACCACTTCCCCATCCAGCTCCACCACGAGCCGGAGCACCCCATGCGTGGCGGGGTGCTGCGGTCCCATGTTGAGCAGCATGTGCTCGCCGCCGACCTCGGGCGCCTCCTCGACGGCCCCGGCATCGGGAACCTCGAATCCCAACGGAACGGTCACGGGCAGGCCGCGCTCGTCCACGCCGGTGGTGCCGAGCGCCACGTCGAGCGTGCGCTTCTCGGCCATCACGCCCCCCCCTTCGGCTCGGCGATCTGCCCGCGCTCGCCGCGCGCGAGCCGCCCTCGCATGTCGGCAGGAAGCTCCTGGTAGGACTCCGCGATCCCGAGTTCCTCGAGCGAGTAGTGCGCCTCGGGATTCGCATTGAGCGCCTGGCGCACCTGCTCGGATCGGGAGAAGCGACCGCGCAGCGGGAAGTCCTTCCGGAGCGGATAGCCTTCCGCGTAGGTCTCCCACATCAGGATGCGGCGGAGGTCGGGATGACCGCGGAACGTGATGCCGAACATGTCGTAGACCTCCCGCTCGAGCCAGTTGGCTCCAGCCCACAGCGGGACCATCGAATCGACTTCCAGCGGCTGGTCCTTGGGCAACTCGGCCTTGACCCGCAGGCCTACCTTTCGGCTGAAGGCGAAGAGCTCGTAGACGACCTCAAGGGGGCGCTCGGGCTCCCGATACTCGACCGCCGTGACATCAACCAAGTAGATGTAGGCTTGGTCAGGCGTGTCCTTGAGCCATGCCAGGATCTCACGGAGCCGGCCGAGCTCGACGTACACGATCGTGTCCCCGCACGACTCGGTCACGCGCCGGATCGCGGATCCAAAGTGGCGCTCGAGGGCGTCCGCCGACGGATTCATGGCCGCCTCACGCGGAACGGGTTTGGTGCAGTGAGTTCCCAAACGGCTCGGACAACTCGTCGATCCGCTCGGGGGATAACCGCAGCCCGTGCTCATCCAGGGTCTGCTCGATGCGGATCGACGGGTCCGCCAGCGTCTCACCACGGATCTTCTTTTGTAGCAAGAGGATACCGTAGAGCAGCCCTTCGGGCCGTGGTGGGCATCCGGGGACGTACACGTCCACCGGCACGACCGTATCGATCCCCTGCACCATCGCGTAGTTGTCGAAGATGCCCCCCGTCGACGCACACGCGCCCATCGAGATGACCCACTTGGGCTGCGGCATCTGGTCGTAGATGCGCCGAATCACCGGGGCCAGTTTGAACGGCAACCGGCCGGCGCAGATCAGGACGTCCGCCTGGCGCGGGGAGAAGCTCATCCGCTCCATCCCGAAGCGGGCAATGTCGTAGCGCGATGCCGCCGCCGCCATGAACTCGATGGCGCAACAGGCCGTCCCGAAGGGCATGGGCCACATGCTGTTCGAGCGCGCCCAATTGACCAGGAAATCGACCCGGGTTGTGAGCCAGTTGGGAGAGACCTGCGACACGACGCTCCCGGGGGAGCGGTCTGGGGTGGCAATCACTCCCATTCCAGCGCACCTCGCTTCCATATGTAGATGTAGCCGACGGCCAGGATCAGGATGAAGACCCCCATCTCGACCAAGCCGAACAGGCCCAGCCGGCGAAACGCCTGTGCCCAGGGGATCATGAACACCGCCTCCAGATCGAAGACGATGAACATCATGGCGACGAGGTAGAACTTCACGCTGAACCGCTCCCGCGCGCTGCCGAGAGGCGGCATGCCCGACTCGTAGGCGATGCCCTTCACAGCGGTCGGCCGGCGATGCGAGAGGAGCTGAGAGAGGATGACGAAGGCGGCTCCGTTGATGACCACGAAGCCTATCAAGATCAAGAGCGGGACATACTCACGGAGCATTCGGACCCCTGGCGCGTGAATCTCGTGAAAGATTTCACTTGCTCGGCGGCGTCAAGTTACCTAGGCTTGAAACGGGGTGTCAAGCAAACCCAAGTGGCATAATGGCTAAGGCCGCGTATCTTTTCCGCCGCGACCCAAAAACCCCTTCGCCGAGGACCTCCCAGACACGTATGTCCATCAAGTCCGATCGTTGGATCCAGCGGATGGCCCGAGAGCACGCGATGATCGAGCCGTTCGAGGAGGCCCAGGTCCGGCAGGGGGTCATCAGCTATGGGGTGTCATCCTACGGATACGACATGCGGGTCGCGGACGAGTTCAAGATCTTCACGAACGTCCATAGCACGGTCGTAGACCCCAAGCACTTCGACGCCCGCTCCTTCGTGGAGTACCAGGGCGATGCATGCATCGTCCCGCCCAACTCGTTCGCCCTCGCCCGCTCGGTCGAGTACTTCCGGATCCCTCGGAACGTGCTCACGATCTGTGTCGGGAAGAGCACGTACGCCCGCTGCGGCATCATCACGAACGTGACGCCCTTCGAGCCGGAGTGGGAGGGTCACGTCACCCTCGAGATCTCCAACACCACGCCGCTGCCCGCACGCATCTATGCGCATGAGGGCATTGCCCAGGTCCTGTTCTTCGAGGCGGACGCGGATGATATCTGTGCCACCTCGTACGGGGACAAGCGCGGCAAGTATCAGGCGCAGCGCGGAGTCACGCTGCCACGGATCTAGCGGGTCGCCATGGCGGTCGTCCGGTGCCCGACTCACGATGTCCCGTACAACGACGAGAATCCACGGGGCTGTCCAGCATGCTGGCAGGAGAAGATCGGCGACGACCCAGCCCAGTTGATGCGCGAGTTGGCCCGCGCCTCCAAGTCGATCCCCCGGGTCGAGATCCTCCCGCTGCCCGACGAAGACGAGCTGCCGAGTCTGCCGCGGCTCGCCACGGGCGCCTGGCCCGGGCCGGTCACGCAGCCCCCGCGACTGCCGACCCCGGAGCCGACCCAATGGGAGCGACTCGGCGCGTTTCTGCGGGCTCACCTGGCCGCCGTCGCTGGCGGCACGCTGATTGTCCTCGCGGCCGTTCTCATCTGGGTGATTACGCGCCCCACGTTCGAAGAAGCGCTCGTCCCGCCACCCCAGATTGGCGCGGCCCTCCCCTTCCCCGTCGCTCCGAACATGCCGATCATGGCCGCCTTTGCCCTGTTCGGCTCGCGGACCCCCGCGGTGAACCCGGACGGGCCCACCCTGGCCCGCTACGACTTCGGGCAGGGCACGGTCGTCGACGCGCTCAACGGGATCATCTATGCCATCACCCTGGAACTGCCTGACCGCAACTGGGAAGGCAACCGGGTTGGGGCGGAGGAGACCCGGGCGCGCGGCACCCTGGCCCTGCTCGGGCCGGTCACCGACCAGGAGCCCCCCGCTGCCGCGGCCTTCCCGTTCGGGGGCTACCTCGCCTACCGCGGTCTGGTGGATTTGCCGCGGCGGCGCCTGACGGCGGCGGTGCGCCCTCCGAACGGATGCCTCGACGTTCAGGTCGAGCTTGCCCCCCAGGTGATCGGCACCGCGACTCGCGGTGAGGAGACGTTCGTGGCGGTGGCTCGGCGTGGCGGCACCATCACCTGGGTCACCCACCGGGTGCGAGTGGTATCGCGCGCGCTCCCGGGA
>JAOUDR010000002.1 GCA_029859185.1 Gemmatimonadota bacterium | reverse complement strand
CCCGATGATGGCGCAGCGTACGTCTGGCATGGTCGATCCCTCCAGCAAGGTCGCGGCTTGCGGTCTCCAACTCGTCGCACCACAGCGGCCCCCCGCCGACATGGCTTCGGCAACTCGCTGTCGAGCTCGGCCTAGTCCGAAGCCGTCTCCGCTAGCGCCGGAACCACAGGGTAACCCCCACCTTGAGGACGAGCGACCACTCGAAGTCCTGAAATGGTTGCGTCGATCCGATGGCGACCACCGAAGTTCGGGGAACAGGGAGCGGGATGACCGTCGAGCTGACCAGGATGGGGTAGGGGCGATAGTCGTTCGCGTCCAGCCACAGCAGGCCGGCGCCCAGTCCGGTCATGGTCACCCCGGTGTTCAGGACCTGCCGCTCCGCGGCCGTGATCACGGTCGGGGCCCAACTGTCGTCCGTCCATGACAAGGTGCCGTAGGCGCGCGTTTCCAGGAACGGGGGCGTCTCGGCATGGATTTCCGCCACCGGCTCGAGCGGGCGGTTGCTCACCAGCACGCCGCCGCCAATCGTCAGCAACTGTGCCTGTACGTCGGTCCCACAGACCACCACCAGCAGTCCGGCACCGAGAAGCGCTCGCACGGCTCGTACCCCCACCACGTGATCGATGACGTTACAGCTCCGATGTTACAGCGTCCCGACTCGGCACGCCGCTGCGATGCTGAGGCGCCCCAGCGTTCGGGGAAGCCGCGACGCCAATATGGAAGCGCGACGGGCCGCCGGCCAGCGAGCGTGGAGGGCGGGGGTCTTGCGCAGGAGGCCCTTCACGTTCCTCTTTTCCGTATCAAGGGGGGCCTCGGCGCGGACCCAGCCTCGTCGCGCCCGGCCCGCTTCCGCGTTCAGGCAGACACCATGCCAGTGCTGGAGGGAGCGACGGTGGCAGGATCGGGTCGCGGAGTACGTTCAGACAGGTGGCTGATGGCCGTGCTCCTCGGCGGTGCCGCGTTCGGCTGCCACGACGCCACGGTCCCCGGCGGCGGGCGTGGTCCGACCGTGCCGGAGCCGCGGGCGGGGCAATACGTGGTGGCCGAGTTCAAGTTCCAGAACAACTGCTCCGAGCCGGCCTTTGCGCTCAGCGACGTCGCCGCCACTGCCCGCTCAGCCGAATTCTCTCTCAACCCGGACGCGGACCACCAAGGCACCGTCGAGCTGGCCGGCACCCTCCAGGTCGCGCACCCTATCCCCGGCACGCCCGACGTTGCGATCTTCGACGGGCCAGACACCGGTCGGTACACCATTTCCGGCGACACGCTCCGCCTCTGGTTCCCCAAGAAGGTCAACGAGTGGGTGGGCGTCCTGCGGTTCCCCAGGTACCAGGCTGGCCAGATCGCCGGGTCGTCACGCAGCAACTGCTCGGCTATCTCGCTCAGGCTCGAGAAGCGCCCCTGAGCGTCCGTGGCTCGCCAGGGATTGGCCCATCATCGGGAGAGGCGAGGGGTACCACATTGTTGTTACGTACCGGCGCGTCACGGGACCACTGCATCGCCAAGGGGTACGTCAAGACCGCCTACGGAGACGCCATGGGACTCATCCGCTTCATTCCACTGTTGGTCGGCGCGGTCGTGCTCGGCTGTGGCGACGATCCCTTCGGAGTCCAGGATGCCCTGGGCCTGTGGGATCTCCAGCAGATCAATGGCCTCGAGATTTCCGGTACCAGCCCGACCGGGGTCTGGATCCGGGAAAGCGGCGGCAGCGACTCGACCTTGGTCCCCATCGAGTCGATCACCCTGGAGTTCGCGGCCGCGTCCGCCTGCTCGTGGACATTCGATGACGGTATTCAGGGTGCGGTCACCGAGGATGACTGCCAGTACGGTATCTCGAAGGACGGCGACATCACGGTGACCGTTGGAAACACCGCCTACCAAGGCGCCGCGGCGGGAGCCACCATAACGCTCCGGGACGTTCACACCAACGAACTGGAGTTCGGCAAGCGCACGTAGCCGGTGGCTGGTGACCGGCTCCTGCCGGAACGGCGGCATGGTCGTGGCGCTCAGCTTCCAATCCCAACAATCGCAAGGCGTTAGGCGACGGGGACCCCGGGGGAGGAGGAAGTCCAGCTCAGCCCTTGACGCGGCCGATACTAAGGCGTAGTGTACCGTCAATTCCCGACTTGCATGATCGCGCTTGGACTTCCGGGGAGCGGGTGGTGGGTTCGCGCGACTGCGAGCCAGTTGACGTGAGGATCCAGCCGTTGGCCCGCGCTAGCTGGCACACGGCCTCGCCGGTGAGCAAGTAGTGCAGGGAGAACGCAGCCCTCCCCGCGTGCACGTTGCCAGGAAAGAGCAGGGATGCAAGGGCGTCGCGCCGGTAGGGGCGCCCTGCCGTCGCTCGCGTTGCCGATCTCGGGAGCGCGAGTTCGCGAGTCGTTGGCAGAGTCGGGCGAGTCCCGCGCGCGGGCAGCATCGCGCCCCGGGGCTGCAGTGAGCCAGGAAACCTTCTCATCGGCGGAGGGCAGTCGTATGGCGATCAGCCGTAGTGTGATAGTTGCTGTCGTTGCGACCCTGTGTGCGTCGGGACCGCTCGCGGCACAAGCCCAGACGGGGACGATCGTCGGCACCGTCAAGGATGTCGCGACCACGATGGGCTTGGCGAACACCAGCGTCGCCATCGAGGGGACGCGGCGTGGAACCACCACGGCCGCGGACGGCTCGTTCGTGCTGGCGGACGTGCCCGTCGGGATCGTGCGGCTCGTGGCGCGCTCCATTGGCTACGCGCCGGTGACGCACGAGATCACGGTCACCGCAGGCCAGCCGATAACGGTGGAGTTTGTGATGGAGCGTCAGGCCGCGGTCATGGACGAGATCGTGGTGACCGGGTATGGCTCCCAGCGTCGCGCGGAGATCACCGGGTCGATCTCGACGGTTGACGGAGACGCCGCCAACGTGGGCGTGGTCGAGAATGCCGACAAGATGCTCCAGGGTCGGGTTTCCGGGCTGAACGTCCAGCAGAACACCGGCGATCCGGGGGCTGGCATGCAGCTCAGGGTCCGCGGCGGGACCTCGATCAGCGGCAGCGACGAGCCCCTGTACGTGATTGACGGGGTCGTCATCCAGAACCAACCCACGGAGCCGGGTGGGGTCGGTGTTGGCGGCGGCGCGTCGCCCGCCCGCAACCCGCTCTCGCTCATCAACCCGTCGGACATCAAGTCCATCACGGTGCTCAAGGACGCCGGGGCGGCCGCGATCTACGGCGCCCGCGGCGCGAACGGCGTCATCCTGATCGAGACGAAGCAGGGTGAGCGCGACCAGGTGACCTTCGAGTACGACGGCTACGTCTCCTTTGGGAGCGCGGCGAACTCGTTGGGGATCGCGACTGCCGACCAGTACCGGCAGTTCATCCAGGAGCAGGTGGCGGCGGGCAACCTCCCCGCCGAGCGGCTGGACAACCTCGGCTCGGCCAACACGAACTGGGAGAACGAGGTCTTGCGCTCGACGCTGTCGCAAAACCACAACGTGTCGTTCTCCGGCGGGAGCTCCAACACGACCTACCGGGCCTCGCTCAACTACCAGAACGTGCAGGGCGCGGCGCTGAGCAGCGGGCTGGAGCGCTTCCAGGGCCGGCTCAACGCCCGGCAGTACGCGTGGAATGACCGCCTACAGCTCGGGCTCAACCTGACGGCGTCGCACATCGACAACAACTACGTCCCCTTCCAGGACAACGGCGGGTTTGAGGGTGACCTGTTCCAGAACATGGTCGTCTTCAATCCGACCCGGCCGGTCAAGGTGACCGACACGGCCACCGGGCTGGAGAGCTACTACGAGATCGGCGCCGGCCGGCAGTCGGTGCGAAACCCGGTGGCGCTCGCCGAGCAGCTCCAGGACTTCGGGAACACGACCCGCGTGCTTGGCAACATCCGGGCCCAGCTCGACATCACGTCGAGCCTGCAGGGCCAGGTGATCGTCGGCGTGGATCGCTCCGATGGTGGGCGCAAAGTCTATTACCCGGCGGCGAACCCGGTGGGCGCGGAATACAATGGGCTCGCCAGGCGTGCCGCCCAGACGCTCACGGGCGTGACCTTCCAGGGACTCATGAACTGGAGCCAGGACTTCGCGGGCGTGCACACTATCGCCGCCACCGGCGGGTACGAGTTCCAGGACTTCTCCAATGGCGGGGCGGGGGCGGAAACCCGCGACTTCCTGACCGACGCTTTCAGCTTCGACAATCTGGGCGCGGGCGCGAACGTGCAGGTGCCGTACTCGTACCTCACCGATAACCGCGTGGTCGGCTTCTTCGGGCGGGTGGTCTACGGCTACAAGGACCGCTACTACCTGACCGGTGTAGTGCGCCGTGACGGATCCTCCCGCTTCGGTGCCGATTCCAAGTGGGGGACGTTCCCGGCCATTTCGGCGAGTTGGCGCCTGAGCCAGGAGCGCTTCCTGGAAAACGGACCGTTCTCCGAGCTGCGCTTCCGGGCCGGGTACGGCCTGCAGGGTAACGACGCGGCGGCTTCCTATGCCTCGCTGGTGCTACTCTCGCCGGGTGAAGGCTACAGCTACCCGTTCGGCGACCAGAAGGTCGTGGGTGTCGCCCCCTCGCAGAATCCGAACCCGAACCTCAAGTGGGAGCAGACCGCCACGCTCAACTTCGGGCTCGACTTCGGGTTCTCCGACCAGCGGATCACCGGTAGCATCGACTACTACAAGAAGGATACGAAGGACCTCCTGCTCGAGGTCACCGTCCCGCAGCCGGCCCCCGTTGGCACTCGGCTCGAGAACATCGGCCAGGTGCGCAACTCGGGCATCGACGCTCAGCTCGACGCGCTGCTGGTGACGAGCGCGACCTTCAGCTGGCAGGCGGGCCTCGTATTCTCGACCAACAAGAACCAGGTCGTGGACCTCGGCGGGCGCCAGTTCATCACGACCGGCTTCGTCAACGGCCAGGGCCAGACTGGGCAAACGTCCCAGCGGCTCCTGCCGGGCGAACCCCTCGGGACGTACTTCGGCCCCGAGTATGTCGGGACGGACCCCACCGGCAGGCAGCTGTTCAACGATTACGATGCGGATGGCACCCTGATCGGCGAGACGACGACGCCGGCCGCGGACGATTTCCAGGTGCTGGGGCATGCCGATCCCGACTTCACGGCCGGCATCCGCACCCAGGTGACGTTCGGCCGCTTCGACGCGGGGCTCCTGCTCCGGTGGGAGCAGGGTGGGACGGTCTTCAACAACACTGCGCTGGTCTACTCCACCAAGAGCAACGCGCTGCAGGACAAGAACTTCCTGGCGTCGGCGCTGGACGATCCGACGGGGATCACGCAGCCCGCCATCTACTCGTCGCGGTGGCTCGAGGGCCGGTCGTTCCTGCGCCTCCAGAACATCACGCTGGGCTTCACGTTCGACCTGCCGGGGTACCTCTCCGGCCTGGGCAACAGCGCGCGGCTCTACGCGTCGGCCGACAACTTGTTCTTGCTGACGGGGTACTCCGGATACGATCCAGAGGTGCTCATCGGGGCGCAGGGTATTGCCGCGCGCGGCGTCGACTATCTCAACTACCCGCGTCAGCGCGTGTTCACGACTGGCGTCCGGCTCTCGTTCTGAGGTGCGTCGCATGAGCATCCGCGGATCTGATCGAACTGAACGGCCCTGTGCCGTGACGAGTCATCCCCAACGCTGCAAAGGTCGGTATCGCATGCAGACACCACGATTCCGGAGCTTGCTGAGCGGGGCTCGGCGCGCGTTGCTCGTCGCCCCCCTTGCGCTGGCCCTCTCGCTCCAGGCCTGCACGGACCTGACGGAGGACCCGACGAGCTCCATCGCGCCGAACAGCTTCTTCAAGAACGAGCAGGAAGTGCTCGGCGCCCTGGCGGGCGTCTACTCCGTGATGAAGAATCCCTGGAGCTGGTACAACCTGAACGAGATCACTTCGGACGAGATGATCGTGCCGACTCGCGGCCAGGACTGGTTCGACAACGGGCGCTGGCTGGAGCTCCACAGGCAGGGCTGGACGGCGACCAGTTCCTCGGCGCTCGACGACATCAACGGCATGTGGAGCGGGCCCTTCTCCGGCGTGACCCGGGCCAACGTGGTCCTGTCCGCGCTCACGGACGTGACCATCGCGGACAAGGAGGCCGTGATCGCGGAGACCCGGGTGCTCCGGGCGTTCTACTACTACCAGCTGATGGACATGTTCGGTGGGGTGCCCATCGTGACGGACCTCGTCATCGAGCCCCGGGCAGCGGCGTCGCGCGACTCCGTCTTCCGGTTCATCGAGTCGGAGCTGATCGCGGCCCGGCAAGACCTGCCCGTTGCGTGGCCCGCCTCGCAGCACGGCCGCATGACGAAGGGCGCTGCGAGCGCGATCCTCGCCAACATGTACGTGAACGCGGCGGTGTACACCACGTCCACGCCGAGCGCGACCTCGTACAACTCGTGCGCCAGCGTGACGGTGACCGGGGGGCAGACCGCCTGTGACGCCGCCATCGCGGCGGCGGACGCGGTCCTGGCCGACTACTCGCTCGCCCCGGAAGGGCAGTGGCGGTCGAACTTCACGGCCGACAACGCCACATCGTTGGAGAACGTCCTGGTCGCAAAGCAGCTCAACGAGCCGGGGCTGGGCCTGGACCTGGTCATGCGGGCCCTCCACTACAACCAATTCAACCCGTCCCCGTGGAACGGCTTCGCGGCCCTCGCGGATGCCTACCGGGCCTTCGATGCGGACGACGAGCGTCGGGAGGTCCTGCTCGAGGGGCAGCAGTACTGCGTTGATCCAAACGGCTGCGGCAGCGTCGCGTTCGGCGGCGCGGTCGACGACCGCAGCGGCGCGCCCCTCTTGTTCACGATCGACATCGTCGACGCCTCGGCCGCGACGGAAGGCGAGGGCACCCGGGTCATGAAGTACCTGCCCGACCCCGACCACGTCGCCCAGGAGAACGGGAACGACTTCGTCTACTTCCGCGCCGGCGAGATGGTGATGATCAAGGCTGAGGCGGAGCTGGCGAAGGGCAACGGCGCGGCGGCACTCACGCTGGTGAACCAGCTCCGCGCCCGCGTGTTCGAGCCGGACGAGCCGCTCACGAGCATCGATCAGGACGGCATCCTGCGCGAGCGGCTGTTCGAGTTCGCCGGAGAGGCGAAGCGGCGCCAAGACCTCATCCGTCACGGGAAGTACACCCAGGCATGGGCCTTCAAGACGGCAACGGAAGCCTACAAGGTGCTGATGCCGATTCCGCAGCCGCAGATCGACGCCAACCCGCTACTGGGCCAGAATCCGGGGTACTGATCGCGTAACCCCGTTGGGTGGTGGTGTGTGCCATAGCCTGCCCTCCCTCCCGGGGGGGCAGGCTATGGTGTCATTGCGCCCACGCCTATCTTCTCCCCCCATGACTTCCTCAGCGTCGCGTCGGCCTGCACGCTTCCGCAGCGCCTGGTGCCTGATGGCGACGGCGTGCCTGGCCCTGGCCTGCTCCGGCCCGGATGGCCGGACGGATCAGGCCCCGTCACCCGGGGACCAGTTGTTCACGCTCCTACCGTCCGCCTACACCGGCGTGCGGTTCGAGAACCGTGTGGAGGATACGCGGGAGCACAACGTCTTCACCTACCGCAACCACTACAACGGCGGAGGCGTGGCGCTGGGGGACCTCACGGGGGACGGACTCCCGGAGGTGCTGCTCACCGCCAACATGGGGGAGAACCGCCTGTACGTGAACGAGGGCGGATTCCGCTTCCGGGACGTCACCGGGGAGGCGGGCCTCGGAGGAACGGGGTCCTGGTCCACGGGCGTCACGTTCGCGGACGTGAACGGTGACGGACTGCTCGACATCTACGTGTGCCGCGCCGGGGACGTCCCCCCCGACCGTCGGGCCAACGCGCTCTACGTCCACCAGAGACTCGACGCCAACGGCGTTCCCCGGTTCGCCGAGCAGGCGGCGGCCTACGGAGTGGCCGATGAGGGCTACTCCACGCACGCCGCCTTCTTCGACTACGACCGGGACGGGGACCTCGACCTCTATGTCGTCAACAACTCGCCGCGCCCGGTGAGCAGCTTCGGACTCCGGAACACGCGGAACGAACGGCACCGGGACGGCGGCGACCGGCTCTACCGGAACGAGGGTGGCCGCTTCGTCGACGTGAGCGAGGCGGCCGGGATCTTCGGCAGCGAGATCGCCTTCGGGCTCGGCGTCGCCGTCGGCGACGTCAGCGGCGACGGCTGGCCGGACATCTACGTGTCGAACGACTTCTTCGAGCGGGACTTCCTCTACATCAACAACCGGGACGGCACGTTCAGCGAGCAGCTCGAGCGCCAGATGCCTGTGACCAGCCTCTCGTCCATGGGCCTAGACGCGGCGGACATCGACAACGATGGCTGGCTCGACCTCTACGTCATGGACATGCTGCCGGAGGACGACTACCGGTTCAAGACCACCACGGCCATCGACGGCTGGGACGGCTACCAGACTCAGGTGTCCCTCGGCTTCCACCACCAGTTCACGCGGAACATGCTGCAGCGGAACAACGGGAACGGGACGTTCAGCGAGATCGGCCAGCTGGCCGGGGTCGCCCGCACGGACTGGAGCTGGAGCCCGCTGATCGCGGATCTCGACCTCGACGGCTACAAGGACCTCTACGTCACGAACGGTATCCTGCGCGATGTGACGGACCAGGACTACATCGCCTACCTCGCCAGCGACGAGACCATGCGGGCGGCGGTCGCCGGCCAGCGCGTGGACTTCCTCAAGCTCATTGAGGTAATGCACTCGACGCCGCTCCGGAACTACGCCTTCCGCAACGAGGGGCACCTCACGTTCGCGAACGTGGGCGCTGCCTGGGGCCTGAACTCCGCCGGCTTCTCGAACGGGGCGGCGTACGGGGATCTCGACGGCGACGGTGCGCCTGACCTGGTCGTCAACAACATCAACGCGGGAGCGTCCGTCTACCGGAACAACGCGCTGGCCCTCCTGGACAACCGCTTCCTGCAGGTCCGCCTCGAAGGTGAGGGGGCGAACCGGTTCGGCATCGGCGCGAAGGTCGTGCTGCGGAGCGCCGACGCGACGTTCGTCCAGGAGCTGATGCCGTCCCGCGGCTTCCAGTCGAGCGTGGACTACGTCCTGACGTTCGGCCTCGGCCCGCTGGACACGGTCCCCGCGGTCACCGTCCGATGGCCGGACGGCCGCGTGACCACGCTGCGGGACGTGGCGGCGAACCAGCGCCTCACGGTCCGGCAGGCGGATGCGGAGGGCACCACCCCCGACGCGGGCCGACCCACCCCGCCGCTCCTGACGGACGTCACCGCGGGTACGCCGCTAGGGGACCCGCACCGCGAGAACCGGTTCGTGGATTTCCGCAGCCAACCCCTGGCGCCGAAGATGCTCTCGGCGGAAGGGCCGCCCATGGCGGTGGCGGACGTGAACGGGGACGGGCTCGACGACGTGTTCCTCGGGGGCGCCCGGGAGCAGCCCGGTCAGCTGCTCCTCCAGCGGCCGGACGGCGGATTCGCGAGCGTCGGCCAGGAGGTGTTCCGGCGGGACGCGCTGTCGGAGGATGTCGGCGCGGCATTTTTCGACGCGACCGGTGACGGGCGCCTTGACCTGTACGTTGTGAGCGGCGGGAGCGATTTCGCCGAGACGGCACCCGCGCTCCAGGACCGGCTGTACCTCAACGAAGGGCAGGGCCGGTTCCGAAAGGCGGACGCCCTGCTGCCGCCCCTGATTGTCAGCGGCTCGCGCCCGGCGGCGGCCGACTTCGACGCGGACGGCGACATCGATCTCTTCGTCGGCGGGCGCGTCGTGCCGCGGCGCTACGGCATCGATCCCCGGAGCGTGCTGCTGGAGAACGACGGGCGGGGGCGCTTCCGGGACGTCACCGCGCAGGTCGCGCCCGAGTTGGCGCGTGTCGGCATGGTCACCGATGCCGTGTGGCACGACATGGACGACGACGGTCGACTGGATCTGGTCGTGGTGGGCGAGTGGATGCCGATCACGATCTTCCGCAACACGCCGGGAGGACGGCTCGAGCGCGTGGCGTCTCCGGGCCTCGAGCGGAGCCACGGCTGGTGGACCCGGATCGTGGTGGGGGACTTCACGGGTGACGGTCGCGCCGACTTCGTGGTGGGCAACCTCGGGCTCAACACCCGCCTGCGAGCCTCCGCGACGCACCCGGTCACGATGCACGTCCTGGACGCCGACCGGAATGGGACCGTCGAACAGGTACTCTCCGTCCCCGAGGGCGAAGCGAGCGTCCCGCTGCTACTCCGCGACGACCTGCTCCGCGTCGTCCCATCCCTCCGGTCGCGCTACCCCGACTACGAGGGGTACGCCGGGCAGACCGTGGCCGACATCTTCCCGCCGGCCGTCGTGGCCGACGCGGTCGTGAAGCAGGCGTACACCTTCGCGACGGCGCTGGTGCGGAACGACGGCGGTGGGGCGTATATCCTCGTCCCCCTCCCGCGCGAGGCGCAGTGGGCCCCCGTGTATGGCATCCTGCCCGCCGACGTGGACCGGGACGGGAATCTCGATCTCCTCCTGGCGGGGAACTTCGACGGTGCCACACCGGCGATCGGGCGGATGCGGGCCAGCTACGGCCTGCTGCTCCGGGGGGATGGGGAAGGGGGCTTCGCGCCGGTCCCGGCGACGGAGAGCGGCTTCGTCGTGCCCGGGCAGGCGCGCGACATTCAGCGCCTCGGGACGCGGCGGGGTGTCCGCTATGTCGTGACCCGGAACGACGATCGTCCGCTGGTGTTCCGGTCCGCGCCCCCGGACCGCTAGCGCCGCGGCGGTGGAGCCCCCTTCGTGGAGATCACGATGACGCCGTTGGCGCCGCGGGATCCGTACATGCTGATGCTCGTGGGATCCGTGAGCACCTCGATCGTCTCGATGTCGTACGGATTGATGCCCACCAGCGCCCCGCCGGGGCCCGGCTCGATGGGCACCCCGTCGATCACGTACAGCGGCTCGCTGCTGCCGAGGATCGTCGAGCGGCCGCGAATGTGGATCGCGACGCGCCCGTTCGCCGTGAGCGTCACGATGCACGGCGGGCACTTGCTCCTGAGCACCTGTTCGATCGTCTGGGACCGGTTCCGTTGGAAATCGTCGGCAGTCACGACCGTGCCCGCGGGCGGGTCCGTCTCCCGCGCCGGCGGTGCGGCCTGCGGCCGGTCGGCGGTCGACCGGGCACAGGCGGCCACGACCAGCGCCACCACCCCGATCGGGGTCAGGGCACGGGACGAGACACCGAACCAACCCATGTTGTAAGATACCTCCGCCACCCCACCGCGTCGAACCGTCGGGGGGGCGGGCTTCACGATCATCGATGGAGAACACCCATGAGGATTCCCTGCACCGCTCGCCGTCTCGGACTCGTCCTGATCGGCGCGACGCTGCTCCCAACCGCCACCGCCGCCCAGGCCCGCCACCAAGTGCGCTCCCCCGACGGGCGGAACGAGGTCACGGTCGGGAGCCGGGAGGGAAGGCTCTACTACAGCGTGCGGCGTGACGGCCGGCCTGTGCTGCTCCCCTCGGGGCTCGGCTTCGAGTTCCGCGGCGCGGCGCCGCTCCGTGACAACTTGCAGATCGTGGACACGGCCCGGCGGACCGTGGACGAAACCTGGACCCAGCCTTGGGGCGAGGTCGCCCGCGTGCGGGACCACCATCACGAGCTACGCGTCGAGGTGGCCGAAGCCGCACCAGCCGGGCGGCGATTCACGCTGGTCGTTCGGGCGTTCGACGACGGGGTCGCCTTCCGCTACGAGCTGCCGGCCCAGCCGAGCCTCGACGCGTTCGAGATCACCGAGGAGCTGACCGAGTTCGTCATGGCGGACAATGCGCGCGCCTGGTGGGTTCCCGCGAATCGCGAGAACCGATACGAGTTCCTCTACTCGGGCTCCCCGATGAGCATGCTGGACACCGTCCACACCCCCCTCACCCTGGAAACCACCGACGGTCTGTACGTCGTGATTCACGAGGCGAACCTGGTGGATTACGCCGCCATGAACCTGCTCGGCACCGACGACGACTCCGTCCGACCCATGATCGACAGCCTGGGCGCCCGGCGGCTGCGCACCTGGCTCGCCCCCTGGGCCGACGGGGTGACGGTGCGGGGGCGCACGCCTTTCGTGACGCCGTGGCGCACCATCCAACTGGCCGACCGGGCCGCCGACCTGGCGCCATCGGTGCTGGGCCTCAACCTCAATCCGCCCAACGCGCTGGAGCGGACGGACTGGATCGAGCCCCAGAAGTACGTCGGCATCTGGTGGGGCATGCACATCAACACGATGACCTGGGCCTCCGGACCGAAGCACGGTGCGACGACCGCGAACACGAAGGCGTACATCGACTTCGCGGCGGCCAACGGGTTCGGCGGCGTGCTGGTGGAGGGGTGGAACGTCGGATGGGACGGGGACTGGATCCGGAATGCCGAGCAGTTCTCCTTCACCCAGCCGTATCCCGACTACGACCTCCAGGGCCTGGCCGAGTATGCTCGGGAGCAGGGCGTCCGGCTCATTGCCCACAACGAGACGTCCATGGGGGTCGAGAACTACGAGCGGCAGCTGGAGGACGCGTTCACGCTGTACCAGTCGCTCGGCATCAATGCGGTGAAGACCGGGTACGTGGGGGATCTGACGCGGGACGGCCATGCCCACCACGGGCAGTACATGGTGCGCCACTGGCGGAAAGTGATCGAGGCGGCGGCGCGGCACGGAATCATGGTGGACGCGCACGAGCCCATCAAGGACACCGGGGAGCGCCGGACCTACCCGAACATGATGACCCGGGAAGGTGCCCGCGGGCAGGAGTACAACGCGTGGGGCGGCGACGGCGGGAACCCGCCGGAGTACGAAACCATCCTGTTTTTCACGCGGATGCTGGCCGGCCCCATGGACTTCACCCCGGGCGTGTTCGACATCCAGATCGCGAGCACCACCGGCACGCCGCGGCGTCCCGAGGAGCCGCGCGTCCGCACGACGCTGGCCAAGCAGCTCGCGCTCTACGTGGTGCTGTACTCGCCGCTGCAGATGGCGGCCGACCTGCCCCAGAACTACGAGGGGCAGCCGGCGTTCAAGTTCATCCGCGATGTGCCGGTGGACTGGGAGGACACCAAGGTGCTCGACGGGAAGATCGGTGACTACGTCGTCGTGGCCCGTCAGGAACGCGGCGGCCCGGACTGGTACGTGGGGGCCGTCACCGACGAGGAGGCCCGGGAGCTCGAGATCCCGCTTTCGTTCCTCGCCTCGGGCAGGCGGTACGTGGCGGAGATCTATGCGGACGGTGCGGACGCCGACTGGCGCGACCACCCGCACTCGATCGCGATCTCCGAGCGAGCGGTGGACGCGACGTCACGTCTCACGCTCACCCTGGCTGCCGGTGGCGGTCAGGCCATTCGCATCCGGCCGGCGCCGTAGGCGCGAGGAGCAGACCAATGTCGCAGGATCGGGGAGCGGTATTCCTCAGGTGTGGTGGGTCCCGGCTGCTCGCCGCCGTGCTCGCCCTGGTCGGGTGCGGCTCGCGCGAGCCGCCGCTCTTCGAGTGGCTGCCGGGCGACGCCACCGGGATCACGTTCGTCAACGAGCTGCCGGAGACGCCCGACTTCAACATCGTCAACTACCTGAACTACTACAACGGCGGAGGCGTGGCCGCGGGCGACGTGGACGGTGACGGGTTGGCGGACCTGTATTTCACGTCGAACCTCGGAGCGGACCGGCTCTACCGGAACCTGGGCGACTTCCGGTTCGAGGACGTCACCGTGGCCGCCGGATTGGGGACCACCTCCGGATGGAAGACCGGGGTCACGATGGCCGACGTCAACGGCGACGGCTACCTCGACCTCTACGTCTCCACGGTCACCCACCTCACCCTGCACGGCCGGAACGTGCTGTACGTGAACGATGGCGACGGGACCTTCACCGACCGGACCGCGGAGTACGGGCTCGAGCACGTCGGGTACTCGACCCAGGCCGCCTTCTTCGACTACGACGGCGACGGCGACCTGGACATGTACCTGCTCAATCACTCGACGCACGAGCAGCGGGGCAACGTCTTCAATCCGGAGGTGCGGGAGCGACACCCGCTCGCGGGAGACCGCCTCTTCCGCAACGACGGGAACCGCTTCGTGGACGTCAGCGTCCCGGCCGGCATCTACGGCGGGGCCGAGGGATACGGCCTCGGTGTCGTGGTGAGCGACCTGAACCTCGACGGCTGTCCCGACGTCTATGTCTCCAATGATTTCGACGAGGGGGATTTCCTCTACCGCAACGACTGCGACGGGACGTTCACCGAATCCATCGCGACGGCCATGGGGCACACCAGCCGTGCCTCGATGGGCGTCGATGCGGCCGACTTTTCCAACGACGGTCGGCCCGACGTGGTCGTGCTCGACATGCTGCCGGCGCGCGAGGACATCCTCAAGACATCGGCGAACGCCGACGAGTACTCGGTGCACTTCCAGAGGCTGGGGGCGGGCTACTTGCCGCAGTACGCCCGCAATACGCTGCAGCTGAACCGCGGGCACGGCCGCTTCAGCGACATCGGATACCTGGCGGGCGTGTATGCCACCGACTGGAGCTGGTCACCGCTCTTCGCCGACCTGGACAACGACGGTCGCAAGGACCTGCTCGTCACCAACGGTATCTACCGGCGACCGAATGACCTCGACTTCTTCACCCTCGTCATGGACCGCCGCGTCCAGGCGGCGCTGCAGGACAGCCTCACGCAGGAGCGGCTCGACACGCTGCGCGGCCGGATGCCGCATGTGCCGATCGCGAACTACGCCTTCCGGAACAACGGGGACCTGACGTTCACCGACGTCGCGGACGCGTGGGGCCTGGGCAGGACGGACTTCTCGACCGGCGCCGCCTACGTGGATCTGGACAACGACGGCGCGCTCGATCTCGTGCTGAACAACATCAACGCGCCCGCCGGGATCTACCGGAACCGCGCCCGCACGCTCACCCCGAACCACTTCCTGGCGGTGCGGCTGCGGGGCGCGGGCGGCAACACCGGGGGGCTGGGGGCGAAGGTCCTCGTGCATCACGACGGGACCATGCAGTTCCTGGAGCAGATGCCCACCCGGGGGTTCCAGTCCTCGGTGGACCCGCGGCTCCACTTCGGCCTGGGGGCATCCACCCGCGTCGACTCCCTAGCAATCGTGTGGCCAGACGGTCGCGCGCAGACGCTACGGGACGTCGCGGCGGATCAGACGGTGACGCTCGTGCAGGAGGAGGCGCCGGACCGGTACGCGTACCGTGGGACGTCGGTCCGGGAGACGCTCTTCGCGGACGTCACCGTGCAGGCAGGCGTCGACTACACGCACCGGGAGAACACGTTCTTCGACTACAGCCGGGAGCCGCTCATCCCCCATCAGCTGTCCGCCGAGGGGCCGGCGCTGGCGGTCGGGGACGTGAACGGCGACGACCTGGACGACATCTACGTGGGCGGCGCCAAGTGGCAGGCGGGCGCGCTGCTCCTCCAGCGACGGGATGGGACCTTCCGGCCGACCCCAACGGCGGCCTTCCAGGCCGACAGCCTGGCCGAGGACGTCGATGCCGCCTTCTTCGATGCCGACGGCGACGGCGATCTGGATCTCTACGTCGTCAGCGCCGGGAACGAGTTCTGGGGGGAGCAGACTCCGCTGCAGGACCGCCTGTACGCGAACGACGGCGCGGGGCGGTTCCGGCGGGCGACGGATCGACTGCCACCGTTCTTCGAGAACGGCGCGTGCGTGGTGCCCGGCGACTTCGACGGCGACGGCGATCTCGACCTGTTCGTCGGCAGCCGCGTGATCTCGCGCCAGTACGGGGTCGTCCCGCGCAGCCACCTGCTGCGCAACGACGGCGCGGGGCGGTTCGAGGACGTCACCGAGGACCTCGCGCCCGACCTGGCGGCGGCGGGCATGGTCACGGCGGCGGCCTGGATGGACTACGACGGGGACGATCGCCTGGATCTGATCGTGGTCGGCGAGTGGATGCCGATCCGCGTGTTCCGGCAGGACAACGGCCGCTTCGTCGAACGCACGACCGAGGCGGGGTTCGCCGGCACCAACGGCTGGTGGAGCAGCCTGGCGGTCGTCGACCTGCAGGGGGACGGGCGGCCCGATCTCGTCGTCGGCAACCTCGGACTGAACTCGTATCTCCGCGCCACGCCCGACGAGCCCGCGCGGCTGTACGTGCACGACTTCGCGCACAACGAGTCGGTGCAACAGATCCTGACCTTCTTCAAGCGCGGGGTGAGCTACCCGCTTGCCGGCCGGGACGAGTTGATCCGTGCCATCCCGGCACTGAGCGGACGGTACCCCACCTACGCCGCCTTCGGCGCCACCCGGCTCGAGGAGCTCTTCACGAAGGCGGAACTCAAGGCGGCGCAGGTGCTCGAGGCCTACACCTTCGCGAGCGCCGTGGCGCTCAACGGCGGCGACGGCACGTTCGCGCTGCGGTCCCTCCCGGTGGAGGCGCAGTTCGCGCCGATCTACGCCGCGCTCGCGGGGGACTTCGACGCCGATGGTTTCACCGATCTCCTCGTGGCCGGCAACACCTCAGCCGTGCCGCCGATCCGCGGACAATACGATGCGAGCTACGGCCTGCTGCTTCGCGGCGACGGTGCCGGCGGGCTGTCCCCCGTGGACCTGGCGACGAGCAACCTCGTGATCCTCGGCGAGGTACGGGCCCTGGGGATGCTGCGGTGGGCCGACGGGGGCCGACTCATCGTGGTGGCGCGGAACGGCGCGCCGCTCCAGTTGTTCCGGCCGCTGCGAGCGGGGTCGCGTCAGGCCGAGGGCGCGGTGGCTCCCTGAACGGCGGCGGCGGGCTCGACAACGGCCGCCCGGGCGGTGCGCGACTGCCACCACATTTCCACCAGCAGCGCGATGGGCCCGACCACGAACAGCGCGTAGAACGGCGCGTAGATGACCTCGGCCAAACGGAACAGCATCTCGACGAAGGCCACGGCGACCGCGACGAGCGCCGCCCCCCAGCGGGAGTGCACGGTCGTCTTGGGGTCGGTGATCATGAACAGCGCGAACAGTTGGTACATGGGACCGGTGATGGGCGCGACCTCGCTGACGAACGTGCTATCGCTGATCAGGCTCCGTACGAAGGCGAACGCGAAAAACGACGCGATGTAGGCGAGCGTAATGTGGGCCCGCTTCGCCAGGCGGAGCGCATTGAGCCCGATGATCCAGATCACCAGCATGGGCCACACGTTGTTGCCCCACTGCACGCTGAGCGGCGCTACGGCGAAGGGTGCCAGGAACAGCAGCGCGCAGATGCCCAGGTTGGTGGGATTCCAGAGATGGCGCCCGCGGAACCGCAACACGCCTTTCGACAGCACCGAGATGACGGCACCCAGCGCGTAGGGCCACAGCACAGGCGAGCGCACCAGGATGGTGATGCTGATGCCGGAGACGTAGGCACTGGCGATCTGCGCCGGCTGCCCGGTGAGCACGCGGCGCGTGGCCAGCTCGGTGGCGATGGCGAGGCCCACCGCCAGTGCGATGGCCTCGTATCCCCGCAGCACGCCGAACGACCAGTGGGCACCGGCCAGCACCAGCGTGATGAGCAGCGGCGCGATCAGCCGCCGGTCCAGCTTCATGTGGGTTCCACAATGCGATGCAGGGTTCCCACCGCAGGCGCCACGAGGCGCTGAACCAGCCCGGAGGGCCAGCGGATCAGGGCGGAGTCCACGGTGGCGGCCGTGCCCAGGCCGAAGTGGGTTCGCCGCTGGTTCTGGGAGGCGAAACCGCTGCCGCCGTCCACCTGCTGCATCTGTTCCACGCCGTCCCAGTAGAGCCGAACCTCCGCGCCGATCGCGCTCCGATTGCTGCGCTTGCCCTCGAGCGCGAAGCCGATCCAGCTGCGGTTGGGCGCCACGCGGTTGCGGTACACGAGCAGCGGCCCGCGCTGGTAGGCGATGAGCAGGTCCAGCACGCCGCGGTTCCAGAGGTCGGCCACGGCCACCGCGCGCCCGTCGAACGGATTGGCGGCGCCCACCGCGCGGGCGACGTTCTGGAACCGGCCCGCCCCGTCGTTCAGCCACACCTGGTCTTCCTGTGACCCGGACAGGCTGCGGCCGCGCATGGCCGGCCAGTGCCGCGCGTCGGCGATGATGCCCTCGTGGCCGCCGGCCACCATCGAGTAATCGTACCAGTAGCTCTCGGGGCTCTCGCCCGTCACGAAGCCGTTGGCCACCACCAGGTCCAGCCAGCCGTCGTTGTTCAGGTCGCCGAACTGGGCGCCGAACGGGAAGCCGCCCAACTCGACGCCCATCGCCCCGGCGAGGTTCCGGTAACTGGGCCCCTCGCCGGGCCCCTGCGACGGGATCCAGAGATCGTTCCCGTGGATCAGCACGCCGGGCTCCGAGATGTTCGTCACGAACAGGGTCCAGGACCCGCGGTTGAGTACGTCACCGAACGACGCACCCATGCCGCTCTTGGGTGCGCGGCCCAGGTTCGATTCCCGGCCGACGTCCCGGAACCGGCCGCCGCCCTCGTTCAGGTACAGCTCGTTGACCCCGAAGTCGTTTGCCACGAACAGGTCCGGGTCGCCGTCGCCGTCCACGTCGGCGGCGGCCGCCGCGAGCGTCCAGCGCCGCGACGTGAGCCCCGCCCGCGCCGTCACGTCCTCGAACCGTCCGTCCCCCGCATTGTGGAACAGGTAATTGCGCCCGCCGTTCTGCGCGTACTCGAAGCTCTCGGGCAGGATCTTCGTGGTCGGCAGGTTCCAGAGGTCCACATCGTCCGGGTAGAAACACCCGACGAACAAGTCGAGCCGGCCGTCGCGGTCGTAGTCGAACCAGACTGCGGTGTTCGCGTTGATCCAGGCCGGCAGCCCGGCCTCACCCGTCACCACCGTGAAGCGACGTCCCGCGTCGTTGTGGAACAGCTCGGGGCGGCCCCACTTGTAGACGAGCAGGTCCTCGTAGCCGTCGTTGTCGTAGTCGCCCCAGACGGCGCCCATCGAGACGCCGGTTCCGGCCTGGTTCACGTCCGCCACATCCAGGGCCGCCGCCACGTCCTCGAACGTGCCGTCGCCCCGGTTGCGATAGAGCGCGTTCCGGCTGCCGATGGCGCTGTTGGTGGCGTACAGGTCCTGCCAGCCGTCCCGGTCGAAGTCCGTCACGGCCACGCCGGCCCCATAGGCGGCCACCCACGGCAGGATCGGGTCGAGCTTGGGGTCGAGCGCGGGGGCCTGGTGCGTGAACCGGATCCCCGCCGAGTCGGAATACTCGCGGAGCGCGAACCCGTACCGCTCCAGGGCTCCCGCTTCGCCGAGCGCCGGCCCCGCCGCGCCGGACCGGGAGGAGCGTTGCCGGATGACGAGCGGGGTCGCGAGCAGGCCCACGAACACCGCGGTGGCAACGAGGCGCGCCGCGAGGCGCCCGCGGTCAGCGTTCACGATCGGGCACGAGCGCGTGGTGGAACACGCGCGGGGTCACGTACCGGGTGTGGAAGTCGCGCCAGTCCTCGGGATGGCGCCGGTATCCCGGATCATCCGTCAGCCGCCCGGGTGGCCGCGCGTAATCGGTGAGCCCGTGATACGGCAGGGGGACCACCGTCGTCGAGTAACCAGTGTTGAGGTCGCCGTCCTTGACCCAACCGTCCCCGATGAGCACGAAGTCGCGTGTCCAGCCGGCGGCCGGTGCGGGTGGGGCGGGGAACCGGAAGACCAGCTCGTCGCCGGCGTTCATGATGACGTACCGGTCGTCCACCGCCGCCACTAGCGGCCGCACATCACCGAACCGGGTGTGAAAGCCTACCAAGTCGCGCCACTGCGGCGCGGCCGAGGCGATCTCCGCATAGTCGGGGAGTTCGGGCGCCGCGCGACCCGCCTGCGACACGCGGGAGAAGCCTCGGTAGCGCAGGTCCGCCACTCCGAGCTGGAGGCGTTGCGTGTCCACAGGCGCCTCCGGACGCCCCACGGCCCATCGGATCTGGTCCCAGTAGATCTCCATGTTGGTGGCAAGGCGAAGCCGCCGTTCCGTACCCGGCCGGAACACGTTTTGGAGATCGATGAGCACCGTCTTGGTCTTGCCGGCCGGGAAGCCGAGGTTGGGGCGGACGGTGACCCAGCCGCCTGCGCCATCCGGGACGTCGAGCCGCAGGGCTTGCGGTGCGGGATGCGTCCCCTGGCTGACGGCTACGTTGATCGAGGCATCCGTGGGATAGACCCACCCGTACGCCACGAGCCACAGGGGCCCGGAGGTCGGCGCCTCGTCCCCCAAGGCGACCTCCACGAAGTGATCGGCGGCGATGCCCTGATATGGGCCGCGCGCGAAGGTGTCCAGGTACTGCTCGTCCGCGGTGCCCACCAACGCCGTGACGTCGCGTCCGTCCTGGTCCCGCGCCCATGCGACGTTCCGGGGAGGCGCCGTGGAGATCACCGCGGGCGTCGGCGCCGGGAGCGTGAAGCGCTCATCCACGAAGGCCATGGTGCTTTCCGGGTGGTCCACGACCATCAGTCCCACGTAGTCGAAGAAGTGGCTTTCCCAGAGATCGCCGGTGATACGCACGTCGTAGAACCCATCCCGCGCGGCCAGTTGGTCTCCGCGGATCCGGATCCAGTCCTCGCTGTGAATGACCGCGGCCGCCCCCTGCGCGTTGATGCGGAGGCCGAGCGCCGTGCGCCACAGGAAGTCGGTGACGAACTGCATGCGGGTGCCGTCGTCCGTGAACACCCAGGGACAGGAGCCCTTGAGCCGCTGGCGGGTGAGGATGGTCTCGTTCGTAGCCGGGAGATTGAATTCCGCCTGCACGCTGCCGTTGGGCCAGATCAGGCGCGCCACGTCCACCTGCGGCTGGTCCCCCAGGCCGAAGTGCATGGCTGGCTGGTCGATCACGCGTTTCTGGTACAGGCGGCCGGCGCGGACTTCGATCTCGCCACCGATCCCGAACGAGTTGATCCGGCGGTCACCGGTGGCCTCGGCGGCGTGCGTCAGGATGGTCGCGGAGTAGTACCCCGTCGTCCCGTTGGCGACGAAGATCTGCGGCTCGCCGCCGGACGTGGTCCCGGCCAGATCGAGCCGACCGTCTCCACTCACGTCGCCCACCGTTCCAATGTGGCCACGCAGGTCCGTGAGGACCCGCAGTCCCTCCGGGCCCGCCAGCCAGACGCGCGCGGCCGCCGGGAGCGCGACCACGAGATCGGACGCGCCGTTGTTGTCGAGGTCGGCAACGAACAGTCCGGCCGCGTCGCGGTTGGCGGACGCGGCATCCGGCCAGCGGGCCAGCTCCTCGGCGGTCCATGTGCCGTCGCCCAGAGACAGCCGTCGGACCGTGCCCGCTTCGTCGAGCACGATGAGATCGATCGTGGCGTCCTGATTCATGTCCGCCGCGGTCACGGCCCGGATCGTGCTTCCTGCCGCCGGCTCCGGGAGCGGGACGAACTGGGGAGCCTGCGAACGGCGGTTGGCGAACACCGACAGGTGCCCGTCGGCATCCAGCGCCGCCGCATCGGGATCGCCGTCCGCGTCGAGGTCCGCCCAGGCGAACGCCGTCAGGCCGCGCACGGCGGGGAAGTCCGGATAGGCATCGAACGTCCCATCGCCCCGATTGCGCAGGGCCGTGGCGGGGCCGTCGGCCGCGGCGAGCACCAGGTCGAGATCGCCCTCCAGATCCAGGTCCGCAGCCCACACGCCCGTGTAGCGGCCCCGCGCCGCGGCCCCTGGTACGGCCTGCGCGGTGACGTCGGTGAAGGAACCGTCGTCGTCCTGACGCATCAGGCGCAGGCCGCCCGACCCCGCCAGCGCCAGATCCACCCGGAAGTCGTAGTCGTAGTCGAGCGGGGCGAGCGCAGCGCCTACGCCCGGGAGGCGAACGGCGTCCGCCACGCCCGGCGCGGGGGAGATCCACAGCGAGTCCCGGCCGGCCGCGATCAGCGCGCCCGGTACCGTTTCGCTCAGCCAGACCGTGCGCACCCACGTAACGGGCGCGCGTCCGAGGTCCAGCCGCTCGCTCGCGAACGTGAGCCCGCTGTCAGGCGCCGCCACGCGGACCGTGGGCATCGGCAGGCGAAGGAACCGGCCGACCAGCAGGTCGAGGCGTGTCGGGGACGGGCGCACCGCCGCCTCGGCATCCTGGTAGGCCGGGAGTGGCTGGAGTGCGCTCTCCACGAACGCTAGTTGGATGGCCGCCTGCTCGAAGGCGCCCCCGTCGGCCTGGGCCCGCACGCGCTGGAGGTCGGCCGTGATGGGTGCGGCGATGCTGTCGGCGCGGGCCGCGATCCGGTCGAGCGCCTGCCGCAGGCCCTCCGGGTCTTCCTGACGGGCGGCGAGGCGCGCGCGCTCCAGCAGGGCCACCAGATTCCCGGGCTCTGCGGCGAGGATCCGATCCAGGAGTCCCGCCGCCTCGACCGCACCTGCCGTGGGGTCGCCCGCTTCCAGACGCTGGGCGAGCAGATACGCCGCGCGCAGGTTGGCCGGATCGAGCTCCGTCGCGCGGCGAAGCTCTGCCGTGGCGGAGTCCAGGCTCCCACGCTCCTGGGCCACGACGGCCGCCAGGAGGTGGATCCGGCTGTCGTCCGGTGCGAGCGCGAGCGCGCTGTCGAGGGTCACGCTGGCGGCCTCGAGTTCCCGCCGCTGCAGTTGGACCACCGCCAGGTTTGCCCACGCAGCCGGCTCGCCGGGCGCGAGTTCGGCGACGCGCTCGAACGACGCGGTGGCGAGGCTCGTTTCGCCCACCTCCGCCGCCGTGAGCCCGCGCCAGAACGCCGCGGCGGCCTCCCCATAGCGGGAGGACTCGGGGTCTGGGAGATCTGCGGGACCGCAGGCGGCGACCGCGGCGACGAGCAACGCCGCGACAGGAACTGCACAGGAACGTCGCAACAGGGTCTAACCTCTGATGAGATAGGGACTTGCGTCAGTCGCCCCGGGAAGCTACGTCAGCCGCTGTGCGCAGGGCAAGGTACGGCAGCGCGCACCGTCGCGCGCTCGGTGCGGGAGTCCGTCGGGGGATTCGATTCCGGCGACGAATAGGCGTAGAATGGCAGTCGGCCGGGTGAGTCCCGAACGCGAGGGAGGGTGTTTGATGGTGCCGCCCAGAGTGCAGCCGCTGATCGTTGGCAGAGGTGCCGCCGGGATGGCGCTGCGCCACGCCCTCGCCCTGTATCCCGACGCAGTGGCGCCGGCGGCCTGGCACCCCCGCGAGGCGCCGCTTTCCGTGCCGTCGGATCCCGAGCGGGCGCTGATCGTCGTGGCGAGCCCGCATGCGCTGCACACGCCGCGTCTGCGCGAGGCGGCCGAACGCGGGTATCGCTTTGCCATCTGCGAGAAACCCGCCGCCGTCGACCTGTCTCAGGTCGAGGCGTTGGCGGGGCTTCCCATGGCCACCTGGATCTGCCACGGGTACCGCCTGCTCTGGGGACCGCAGGAGCTCCGCCGCGCCGTCGCCGACGGACGGTTCGGGACGCTGGTCAGCATCGAAGGCCGCTACTGGCAGTCGAGCGCCACCCGGGCATCCGGCGGCGACTCATGGAAGGACACGCCGGCCCTGAGCGGGGCGTACGACGTGCTGCTGGACCTGGCGACGCACTGGGTGGACCTCGTCACCTGCCTGTGCGGGCGCCTGCCCGACGCCACGTCGGTACGCCGCTGGTTCGTGAACGCGGGCGCCCCGCATCGCGAAACGCACGTGCACGTCACGATGCAATTCGGCGATCTGGTGAGCTTCGGATCCGTCTCCAAGACTGTGCATGGCGCGGGCAACATGCTGGAGGTTGCCCTCGTCGGGGAGCGTGCGTCGGCGCGGTGGTCGTTCGAGCGGCCGGACGTGATCGTTTGGGGCAGCGGGGGATCGTGTTCGACCCAGGTCCGCTCCGAGCGGGAGCTTCCCGCCCGGCCGGCGCCGTTTCACGGGCTCGGCTGGATGGAGGGATACGGGCGCCTGGTGGGGGAGGTCGTGGCACGGATGCAGGGGCGTGGCGAGACGGCGGCGGCAACCCTCGAATCGCATCTCGCGCTCCTGCGGATGCTGATCGATGCGGCGGAACGGTGATGGGTGCGGATCACACCACCGGTGGATGTTCCGGGAGACTGATGAGGGGGATATACTGGGTGGCCAGTTGGCCGCCTTCCGGGCAGGCCGAGGCCTGCCCCGCAATCCGATTGGAGAGATCTTCGTGGTCGATTTGGTCGGCGTTTCCCTGACGGCCCCGGGGCGCTCGCTCACGCCGGCTCCTGGCGGGCGTGCTTGCAGCCACCGATGGGCGGCCCGTCACCTGGTCCCACTGGCCCTGCTGCTGGGGCTGGCCGGGGGCTGCCGAACGGCGCCGCCGGCCGCCACCCCGCCGACGCCGGAAGCCGGCCTGTTCCGCCCGGCGGAGGACTTGGGGCCGCTGTTCCAGGACGTCCAGTTGGCGCGGCTCTATCCGGACTCCAAGACATTTGCGGACGCGACGCCCGTGATGGCGCCCGCCCTGATCCGAGAGCGGTATCGCGCCGCGGGCGGCACCGCGGCTCTCCGCGGGTTCGTCGAGCGCTACTTCGAGATCCCGGCGCCCGCCGGCGCCGAGTTCCGTACGGATCCGTCGCGGACCATGGAGGAGCACATCCATGCGCTCTGGCCCGCGCTCACGCGTACGCCGGACGCGGTGCGCGGCTGGTCGTCGCTGATTCCACTGCCCTCTGCCTACGTGGTCCCCGGAGGCCGGTTCCGCGAGGTCTACTACTGGGATTCCTACTTCACGATGCTCGGCCTGGTCGAGAGTGGCCGGACCGACCTCGTCCGCAGCATGCTGGACAACTTCGCCTACCTCGTGCGTACCGTGGGGCACATCCCGAACGGCAACCGCGCCTACTACCTGCACCGGAGCCAGCCGCCGTACTTCGCGGCCATGGTGGGGCTGTACGCGTCGGCCACCGATACGGCGGAGGCGCTGCGGTATCTCGAGGCGCTCGAGGCGGAGCACACGTTCTGGATGGAGGGCGCGGACGGCGTGGCGCCCGGCCAGGCGCACCGCCGCGTCGTGCGGCTCGCCAACGGCTCGCTGCTCAACCGCTACTGGGACGACCGGCCGGCGCCTCGGCCCGAGGCGTATCGCGAGGATTACGAGCTGGCGCAGTCCCTGCCGACCGGTGACCGTGAGGCGCTGTACCGGAACCTGCGGGCGTCTGCCGAGAGCGGATGGGATTTCTCCAGCCGCTGGATGCGTGACCCCGCGGATCTGCGGACGCTCGAGACCACGAGTCTGGTGCCGGTGGACCTCAACAGCCTGCTCTACCATGCCGAGCGGACCATCGCGGCCTTGCGGCGGTTCCGGGGCCGGACCGGGGACGCGGATGTGGCCGCCCTGTTCACGCGGTTTGCGGACGAGCGCCGGCGCGCGCTGGGGGACGCCGCGTACGATCCCGACAGCGGCTACTTCTACGACGTGCGGTGGCGGACCGGCGCGCGGGTGACCGACCGCCCGACCCTGGCGGCGGCCGCGCCGCTCTACTTCGGGCTCGCGTCACCGGAGCAGGGACGGGCCACGGCGGACCGGCTGAGCCGGGATTTCCTCGATGCCGGCGGGTTCGTCACCACCCGGATCGCGTCGGGTCAGCAGTGGGATGCGCCCAACGGATGGCCGCCGCTGCAGTGGCTCACCGTGCGGGGCCTCTGCCGGTACGGCCGGCCGGCCGCGGCCCACACGGCGCGTGAGCGATGGCTCGCGCTCAATCAGCGCACGTACGCGTCCACGGGGAAGATGACCGAGAAGTACGACGTGGCCGACCTCAGCCGGCCGGCGGGCGGCGGCGAATACCCCAACCAGGACGGGTTCGGCTGGACCAATGGCGTGGCCCTCGCGTTCGCGGCGCAGGAGCGGGCCGCTGCCGGATCGCCGATTCCGGCAGCACTCGCGTGCACGGTCGGGCCGCCCTGATTCCCGGTGCGGGGTGGCCGGCCGTGGGCCGTCGCCACCCTGACACGCCACCGCATCCGCCGAGGACGCTCCGCCCATGCACGCACTCGCGCTTCTCGTCGTCCAGTCGCTGGTTCAGGGACCGCAGGCACCGGTGCTGCAGTTTCCGGAGGCGGGCCTCGACGATCCGGTGGCGTACGAGGGCTATGCCACTCGGTTCTTCCGCGACTCCCGGCGCAACGCGTTCCAGATCTACCTCGACACCCGGGCGGGGCGCGTGGTGCACGTTTGGGCTGATGCCACGAACGCGAGCGCGGCCCTCACGGTTCGCGACACCTCGGGCGTGCCGGCACCGCTGACCTGGGGCGGGCCCGGGGCGGAGACCCTCGAGCACGAGACGACGCGCGTGATGCGGCATCATCTGCAGTCGGATCGGGGGGCACTGGAGGTCGGTTGGTTCCTGCTCGGAACGATGCGGCAGGAGCGGGACTTCCAGTACTGGGGCTGGCACCGTCGGCCCTACGGCGATGGCCCGTTCGCCTTGAGCGAGCTGACCGAGTTGATCGCGAGTCTCGAGCGGCTCCCCCCGGCGGAGCGTGGGCGGCATCTTGCCCTGGTCGGCGCACCCGACGTTGCCACGCTTCGCGCCCGACTCCGGCCGCGATTCACGCACACGGAGAACGACACGGCCTGGGCGGTCACGGTGGAGCAACTCAGCCTCGACGGCCGGAACCGCATGACCCTCATGCTCTCCGGGGATCGGGCGGCGACCACCGCCCGTCTCGCGGGTGACGTGGTCCGCATCGAGGCCCGGCGCCCGGGGGGCGTGCGGTTCGCGGTGACCGCGACGACGGATGCAGCGGCGCTCACGCCGCTCAGCCGGGACCAGATCTTCAACGACGCGTTCGAGGCGTACTTCGCGCGGCAGCGCCGCCTGGCGGACAGCGTGCGGGGTAGGCTGACGTCGGCGGCGCAGGCCATGGATCCGGCGGTGCTGTCGTTTCGCAGGCTCGAGCGCGAGATCCGCGGGCTCGAACTGCTGAGCTACGAGGAGAAGCTGATCGCGGCGCTCCCCAACTACGCGACGTACTTCGGACGTGACATGATGATGACGGCCCTCATGCTCGAGCCGATCTCGTCGGTCGAACTCCAGGAGCACGTGATCGCGAGCGTGCTGCGCAAGCTCTCGCCCACGGGGGAAGCGAGTCACGAGGAGGCGCTGGGCGGACAGGCGATCCGGGAGAACGCCGCCGAGTACAGCGCGCGGATCCGCGAGTGGAGTGAGGCGCGCGCGACCGATCCGGCGGCGGCCGCCGCGTCGTTGGCGCAGGCGCGGGCCGTGCTCGAGAACCTCCAGGCCGTGCGCGAGAACTACCGCATGATCGACGACGACTTCCAGCTGCCGGTGCTCGCGGCCCGCTACCTCGCGCGCGCCGACGTCTCCGGGGAGCGCAAGCGTCGGTTTCTCGCCGAGTCCAGCGGGGGCGGGGTGACCCGGCTGGAGGCGATCGTACGCAACCTCGCGTTCGTGGCCCGGCTCGCGCACCCCTATGCCGTCCGGCCGGAGCCCGTGCATCTCGTGGGATTCCAGTACCGAGACGAACGCGGCTGGCTCCCCGGAAGCTGGCGGGACAGCCGCGCGGGCTACGGCGGTGGCCGCTTCGCGATGGACGTGAACGTCGTGTGGGTCCCCAAAGCATTGGAGGCCGCACAGGTGATCCTGGCGGAGGTGGATGCCCTGGGGCTGTCCGCGACCGAGGCGGTCGCCCGTGTGCCCGGCGACGCCGCAGCGCTCGCGGCCGTGATGCGCGATCCGGCCCATTGGCGGTCCGCGCTCCTCACCTGGCGGGGGGCGCGCCGACACTTCGAAGTCGCGCTCACGCCGGCCGACGTCGGCGCCAGGGTGGAGACGGCGCTCGGCGCGATGGGGGATCCGGAGGGAGCCTACTGGCGACGGCAATTCGCGGAGCAGCGTGGAGAGCTCGCGCCGCTCGCGTTCCTGGCGGTGTCGCTCGACAGCCTGGGTCAGCCGATCCCCGTGGCCACCACCGATCCCGCGACCGACCTGTACCTGGGGGACCACACGGTGCAGGTTCTTGGGGGCGCGATCGAGCCCGAGGCCGTGCTGACCATGCTCGATGCCCTCCAGCGGCGATATCCGGTGGGCTTGTTCGTGGCGGGGCTCGGGCCGCTCGTGGCCAACGATGTGTACGCCAGCCCCGCGGTGCAGCAGGCCTTCAGGGACGACCTGTACCACTCGCCGCGCGTGGTGTGGGGACGGGAGGTCAACCTGCTGTTCCTCGGGCTTGCGCGCCAGATCGAGGCGGCGTACGACGCCTCAGGCCGCCTGCGGGACGACCGCGCGGCGGTGCGCCAGTATGTGAGTGCCCTGCGCCACGCGCTGGAGAGCACGCGCGCGGCCGTCGAGGCCTCGGGGCTCAGGCACAACGAGCTGTGGAGCTACCGCATCGACGCCGGCACGCTCCGTCCCGTTCGGTACGGCACCAGCTCGGACATCCAGTTATGGAACGTCACGGACCTCGCTGTGCGATTCCTGCTGGATCGCCTGCCGGCGCAGTGATGGCCGGGGGGCTTTCGTTCAGCGGGGGATCGTGCGGCGGGCGCGCTCCAGCAGGGAGTCGAGCGCGCGGTAGAGCGAATCCGCCGCTGGTCCCGTCCCGTCACTGATGCCTGACAGGTCGGCCCGACCCGGCCGCATCGGCCGGCACGTCGACGAGGCCGTCACCATGGGCGCCCGACCGGCCCGCGTGTCGCCTTCGCCGGGCACCGCGGCCGCGGGAGCATCCCCTCGCGCGTGCCCGGCTGCGGTGGCCAGCAGCCTTGCCGCCTCGCTGCCGGCCCCGGCTTTCCACGCGAGATACGCCTTGTAGGCGTACGCCGGGACGCTGGTGTAGTTGGAGCCCACCACCGCGTCCAGGTACGAATCGGCTCGCGCGAGATCGCCCCGCAGGAGCGCGATCTCGCCCAGATGCAGCAGGGAGCCGGTCTCCTCCCGATTGATCGCGAGCGCCCGCTCGAATTCGGCCGCGGCGCGGTGCAACTGCACGAAGGCGGGTGCGCCGACGCAGGAGTACAGCAAGCCCAGCTGCGAATGGCCGCGCGCGTTGGTCGGATCGACCTCCACCAGACGCCGCCAGGCCTGTTCCGCCGCGGCGTAGTCGCCCACGTCGA
>JAOUDR010000118.1 GCA_029859185.1 Gemmatimonadota bacterium | reverse complement strand
CCCCGGTACGCGGGTCCGCCGAGAAGGCCACGCCGGCGACACGGGTTGTCGCCATCTCCTGGATCACGATGGCGAGCCGCGGCCACGCGCCGCGTTCGCCACGCTCGCGACGGTACGCCACCACCCGCTCCGCGAAGCCGGCAGCCAGGCACTCCCGCACGGCCGCCTCGACCGCGTCGGGCGGTAGTCCCAACCGGGATTCGAACATGCCGGCGTAGCTCCCAGACCGACCGTCCTCCTCGACGGCGCTGGAGCGGACGGCCAGCGGGCGCCCGCCACCAAGTTGCTCGACCGCCCGGAGGAGCGCGGCCCGCACCGCAGCCGGCCACCGGCTCGTGCGGATGCACGCGACAATGCGTGCCGCGTACCCGCGCGATTCGCTGTCCCACTCCACGCACCTCGCCAGGGCCGCGATCTCTCCGCGAACTGGTCCGAGGATCGCGTCGGTGGCTCCGGTCGTCAGCACGAACCACCGGGGGACCGGCATCCCCAGGCGGGTGAGCGCCTGCAATTGAAAGGCTTTGCCGCCGACGTGTGTCCGGGGGGCGGCCTCCTCCGACCACCGCACGAACGCGACACCTCTCCAGCGGAGTCCCGTCATGCGAGCAGCACCCCGTGGTGCGCGAGCAGGGCGATGGGGAGCCCCCCGTGCGCCACCACGCCGTAGAGCTGGGCGTATCCACCCAGCCGGGCACCCCCCCGGGATGGGCGGACCCGGAAGCGCAAACAGGCGGCCACCATGACGGCCGCCGCGATCAGTAGCGCCACGCCGTACCCCCGTCCGAGACCGATTGCGACCGACACGGGAAGTAGCAAGAAGACGGACAGGATCACGAACGCGACCGGCAGGAGCGCTGCCATCCGCCATCCGAGTGCCTTCGAGTAGGTCTGATAGGCGGTCTCATCCTCGGGGAGGCGGATCTTGCGCGCCGTCTCCCACACGGCCACCCCGGCGCATGGGGCAAGCAGCAGTGGAATGATCCAGCAGGTAACGCCGATAGGGCCGAACGCGTCCACGAACACGGCCAGGGCGTACAGACTGAAGAAGACCGTGAGGATCTTCCGGGCGAGGAAGGCCATCGGTGGTGCGCTCTGCCGAAGACGGTCGATGAAGAACCAGCGAAACCCCATCCAGGTCACGACGTAGCCACCCACCGCGGCGACACGCATCGCCCAGCCTCCGAACACCAGGTTCGCGCCAAGGAACAGGGCGAGCGTGGCGGTCTGCAGCGCGCGCAGCTCCGGGCGTGTGATCGCGCCGGTCACCGTCGGCCTCGACCGGTAGCGTGCGTCACCCGCCGCGGCCATGCGCGCGTCATGGTCGGCATCCGTGAGATCGTCGTCGATGCGGATGAGCAGCGTCCACAGCACCGTGCTGCCCGCGCCGATCACGGCCCGCCCGCCCAGCCGCAGGGGACTCATGCCCGCGAGCGCCTCCAGCACCAGATAGACGGAGAGGAACTGCACGATCCCGACGGGCACGAGAACGGCCGGCGGGAACATCGCCTGGATGTACCGGGCCGCTCGTGCGGGCGCGCGCCCGAGGGACCGGAACCGCGCCGTCCGGCTCATGCGACCGCCACGTGTTCGTCCGTCCCGGCGAGCGAACGCGCGAACAGCCCGTAGACCTTGGCGACGGGCGATCCGAAACCGTCGATCACGCGTTGCACCAGGGCGTTCGTCGTCTGCACGAGGGACAGGTCGAGGCGCGCCATCCCCAGTCGCCGGGCCGCCTGCTGCGTCTCGTAGGCGATCAGCGGACCGATCCCGCGGCCGCGGTGCTCCGGTACGACCCCCAACATGAGGAAGCGCACCGTGCGGATTCGGGGCACCGCCTGTCGGAGACGCCACCACCCGAACGGCAGCAACCGGCCGTCGATGCTCCGGAGTGCTTCGTTGAGATCGGGAAGCGTGAGCCCGAAGCCCACGGGCTCCCCCGCGAACTCGGCGATGCGGATCAACTCCGGCTCGGCGAACGCCTTGAGCCGCCGCGCGCGTTGGTAGAACTCCTCCCACGTGATGGGGACGAACCCCCAGACGTGGGCGAACGCGGCGTTGTACATGCGCCAGAGCGTTCGCGCTTCGTCCACCCAGCGACCGAGATCCACGCTCCGGATCGTCACGCCGGCCGCCAGCCCAGTGCCCCGCGCCGCCGACCGGACCAGGCGCCGGATCGCCGGTGTGGGCGGGTCGTCGGGGGTGGCCGAGTAGGCGTAGTACTGGCGTGCCACACGGTATCCCGCGGACTCGAGCAGGCGGCGGTAGTACGGCGGGTTGTACGGAGACTGGATGGTCGCCGGCGAGTCGAAGCCCTCCATCAGGATGCCCGTCTCGTCGTGCGGTGTCAGGTTGACCGGACCCAGGAGCCGCCGCATGCCGCGCGACCCGGCCGCAGCCTCCGCCGCGGTCAACAGGGCCGTCGCGCTCTCCACGTCGTTCGCGCATTCGAAGAACCCGAACAAGGCAGTATGCGCCTCCCAACATTGCGCGAACGCCGGGTCGACGATGGTCGCGATCCGACCCGTCACCTGGCCGTCGCGCATGGCCACGAACCGGCGCACCCATCGCGTGCCCAGGGAGGCGTTGTGTCGTCGCGACCACCGGTGCCACTCCTCGAGGCGTAACGGCGGAATCCACAGGGGATCCCGCCGATACAGCGCGTACGGCAAGCGCACGAACTGCCGGTGACCCAGGCCGTGGTCCGCGGCCCGCACCCGCACCGGCCCGCGGGTCGTCCCCTCTGCGGTTTGACTCATGAGCTCCCCCTCGTGGCGTTGGCTGCCCCGCTGATCCCGCCGGCGCACCTGGAGCCATTCTGACCGGCCCGCGACAAGCAGACGTCAAGCGCGCGCCATCGGTCTCCCGTCTCCCACGCGGACCCGCGTGGCGGGGCACACGGGTCGTCCCGTCCGGCCATGACTTGACGTTCGCTTGCCGCGCCGGCCCTAGCCTCACATCGGCGGGACCACCTCGGCCGGGGATGTCCATGAAGATCCTTCTGGTAAAGCCACCCCTGAGCGCCCCGACGATCGCGGCCGGTGAGGTCACCGAGCTCGAGCCACTCGAGCTGGAGTACCTCGCGGCCGCCCTGCGGGACCACGATGTCGCGATCGTCGACCTGCGCTACGACCGCGACGTGGAGACGGCGCTCCACCGGTTCCAGCCGGACGTCGTGGGGGTCACCGCGCTCTCCGTGCAGGTCGACAGCGCCCTCGCCGTCCTGCGGGCCGCACGTCGGGCCGATCCCGGCATCGTCACGGTCGTCGGTGGCCACCACGCCACGCTCCTTCCGGGCGACTTCCAGCGGGCCGAGGTGGACGTCATCGTGTGCGGCGAGGGCGCCTTCACGTTCGCCGAGCTACTGCAACGCCTCGAGCGCGGGGTCGCACCCTCGGACGTTCCGGGCCTGTGGTACCGCCGGAACGACGCCTTTGTGCACACGGGACCGCGGAACGACATCGAACGGATCGACGACCTGCCCCTGCCCGACCGCGAGGTCACGAGCCGGTACCGACATCGCTACATCCACTTCTGGTGGCGTCCGGCCGCTCTCATGCGCGCCTCGTCGGGCTGCGCGTACCGCTGCGCCTACTGCCCCATCTGGAAGGCGGCGGGCGGCAAGTGGTGCTACCGCGACCCTGAGCGGGTAGCGGAGGAACTGGCCGGGATTCGCGAGGGCTTCGTCTACTTCGCCGACGACAACATGTTCTTCGACCGCGACCGGATGACCGCGCTCCACCGCGCAATCGTGGCGCGGGACATCCGCAAGGAGTACTTCCTGTTCTCGCGTGCCGACGCCATCGTGCGGTGCCGTGACCTGCTGCCGCGGTGGGCGGAGATCGGGCTCCGGCAGGTGTTCCTGGGACTCGAGGCGGTGGACGTCGATACCCTCAAGCCGCTGAACAAGCGCACCAACGCGGCGACGGATCAGGAGGCCGTGCGGCTGCTGCTGAGCAACGGCATCGACCCCCTGGCGTCGTTCATGGTGTTCCCGGACTTCGGTGTGGCGGACTTCGACCGGGTCTACGACTATGTCGAGCAGTTGGGCGTGTACTACTGCGAGTATTCGGTGCTCACGCCGGCCCCCGGCTCAGATCTCCACTACCGGATGCGGGACCAGCTGACGACGGACGACTATCGCCGGTTCGACTACATGCACCCTGTGCTTCCGACCCGACTCGGCGAGCGCGAGTTCTTCCGGCAGTTGGCGCGGCTGTACTGGCGGACCTACTCCCCCAGTCGGGCACTCCGGGTCCGGCCGTGTACGCCACCGCCTGTCACCCTGGCGAAGCTGGCTCGGAACCTGTGGATGGGATGGCGCATGTACCGGCGCATCCGGAACGGCTATCGCGCCGGACCGGCGAGCGTGCACGCAGAAGCACGGGATGCGCCGGTGTCTCCACCCGCGCGCTGCGCGTAGGGCCGCGGGCCAGCCGTCGAGCCCCGCAGCCCCGTCGTGCTGCCTCGTCTGGTGCTAGAGCCGATCCAGGGCGAGCTGCAGGGCGCCCTGCGTCGCGTCCGTCTGGAACCGCAGTCGGCCCTCGGCATCCAGCACGTAGGCGACCCTCGGGTGGATCAGTTCACCCGTCGTGGCGTTACGGACACGCGGGACCTTCCAGCGATTGAGCACGAACTCGACGGTCTCGACCTCGCCGCTCAGCAGCACCGCGTCCGTCGGCAGGTTCCAGCTCGCCGCAATGCTCGGTAGGCGAGCGGGCGTGTCGCGCCAGGGATCGAGCGTGACCAGGACCGGTACCGCCCGCCCGTCGCTCGCCGCGAGTACGTCGTGCACCATGACGGGGCAGACCGTCTCACAGTGCGCGTAGACGAACGTGATGACCACCGGACGGCCGCGCAGCGACGCCAGGGTGATGGTCTCGCCGCCCTGGCTCAAGAGCCCCAGAGCCGGTGCCGCCTCGTTGATCGGCACGACGGCCAATTCCGGATCCCGACCGCCCGCAGGATTGAACGGATCGCCGCGGACCTGGGCGACCCTGACGCTCGCCGCCCCGGCGCCGACGCCGATGGACAGGATGACGGCACCGATGGCCACGCGGCCCGCCCACCGGTCCCAAAGGAAGGTGAACCCCTCTTTGACTTCGTAGCCCCACGCCGCCAGCAGGAACAGCAGCATGCCCGCCGGCTCCCCCACCAGCAGTACCCAGCCGCCGGCGTGCGGCAACCCGTCCCGGGCGCTCCCGAAGCAGATCTCGCGGGTCCGGGCCACCCACTCTGGTGTTGCGCTAGTGAGCGGCCACAGGGCCAGTGCCCAGAAGCCGACCGTGATGAACAGGATCCCGAGCAGCGCCGCGAGTGCGAGCGCTGCCCGGGTTGGCAACGTCGTCAGCCGATCTTCCATACGAACGACAAGACCTTCCAGTTCACGAAGTAGTAGAGCACGAAGGCGAGCAGGAACACGCCCGCGAGCGCCAGCGTTCCCGGCGCCACCCCGAAGATCCCGCGGCTCGGGTGGTGCAGCGCCGCGTTCAGCTCATCCACGTTGGGTGCGTGTGTCGGCGGGTGGGTGAGACCCTGCGGCACGCCCGCCATGGCACGGCCCCGCGTGACCTCGCCCAACGGCTCGCCCAGGAACACCGATTTCACGGCGATCGCGATGAACATGAAGGCGCCGGTCGCCGCCAGCAGCCCGCCGATCGCGACGAACGCGAGCAGTACGTCCACCGCGGGGCTGAACTGCACGTCGAACGGCGCGTTGCTGAAGCTGATGTCCCAGTGCCGCCGCGGCACGCCGAACGACCCCGCGAACGTCATGGACATCGTGAAGATGAACATGCCGATCGCGAACACGTAGGGCTGCATCTTCGCCATGCCCCAGAAGGCCACCTTCTTCCGGAAGATCAGCGGGATCACGTAGTAGGTGACGCCCATGAACGCCAGCGCCGTCCCGCTCACCACGGTCGCATGGAAGTGGCCGGGCACGCGCAGCGTGTTGTGGGCGATGATGTTGATCTGTTCGGTCCCGATCGCCACACCCGTGATGCCGCCCACGAACCCGAACACGACTACGGAGAAGACCAGCGCGCTGAAGCCGGGGTCGCCCCACGGCGCCTTGCGCAACCACTCGAACATGCCGTTGGTGTAGCCCCGCAGGCGCTGCCCCAGCTCCATGCCGGCCGGCACCGTGAACCCGTGGATCATGCTCGCGAGGACGGCCATGTACATGAAGTAGCTCGTGTTCACGATCTTCCACGCCGGTCCCATGCCGGGGTCTACCAGCAGGTGGTGGGCCGACGCCATGGAGATGAACAGCACGTAGAGCACGAAGGCCGACCGGCTGATCTTCTCGTTCAGCACAACGGCCCCGACGGTCAGGGCGCCCAGCATGTACCAGACGGAGACCATGGCCGCCACGTTGATCTGTTGCGACGAGTGCCCGAGCCCCCACCAGACCATGCGGTAGACCTGCGGGTCCACCTCCATCAGGTCGAGCGACCAGAGGAAGGTGGGGATGTAGATGGCGGCCCCATGGAGCAGCGTGATGATGGCGATGATCGCCGCGGCCACGGCGCCGTAGGCGACCAGGGGCAGGGACCCCTCGTAGGTCTTCTCCCGCTTCGCTACCACGAGGTTGGCGAAGAAGATCACGGTCACGAGCAGCGCGCCGACGGCGAAGAGGATGATGCCCAGGTAGAACAGCGGATGGGCGCGGAGCGGGACGTACGACGTGAACAGCACGTCCGCCTTGCCCGCCCACATCATCCACTCCACCATCACGGCGCCGATCACCATGAGCCCGAAACAGGCCCACGCGAGCTTCGGCACCACGAGCCGGGCATTGAGGAGCGCGGTGCTCGCGAAGTACAGCACCGCCATCTCGAAGAAGATGATGAAGAAGATCAGCATGCTCATGCCGTGCACGCCGAGGATGCGGTAGAACCACACGGCGGGCAGCAGGTGCACGGCCTGCCAGCGCGTGAGCACCAGCATCACCGCGGCGACGGCGCCGACGAGCAGCGCCACCACCGACACGACCGCGTTGGCCCTGATCAGCATCTCGGCGTGGCGATCGACCTTGAGGGACGTGAACGGGCACGTCCGGAACGCTGGCGCGGTCATCGGTCACCTCCCGCCACGACGGCGGTCTCGGCGGTTGCTGCCTGTGGGGCGCCGTCCAACACGATGACGCGGCCGACCATGATGTGGTGGCCGATCCCGCAGAACTCGTTGCAGATGATCCGGAAGTCGCCGGCCTCGGTCGGCTTGACGCGGAGGCCGTAGTCGTAGCCCGGCACGACCTGGAAGTTGATGTTCAGCGGATAGAGGCTGAACCCGTGGTTCACGTCGCGCGACGACAGGTGCAGGACGTACTCCTTGTCTTTCTCGAGCTGCAGGATGGGCGTCCACTGGAACGCCATGGCGGTGAGGTACACGTCGCTGCCCGCGGGCGGCGCCACGATGGGCATGCCGCGGTCGTCGCCGATCTGGTACTGCGCGATGAACTCCTGCGTGCGCTGGAAGAACGCCTCCGGATCCACCTTGCGCCGGATGCCCGAGGGATTCTGGCCGCCCTTGAGGTGCCACAGCGGCATCATCGCGAACAGCACCATGCACCAGCCGAATGCGATCGCCACCCAGACCTTCTCGGCCTTGTGCGCCGGCTTCCACCAGACGCCCCGGGGGCTCTGGAGCCCGGTGTGTGTTTCGGGAGTCATGGGGGTCTCCTCAGGGAAGCGTGGCGGGGGGCATGGACAGGATCTCGTAGAGGCCCCAGCCCGTGTAGACGATGGCCATCACCGCGATACCGGCGACCAGCCAGAGGAACACGTTGTCGAACAGGCGCTGACCCAGCGGGACGTCCTGCTGGGCGTCTCCCTGGGGAT
>JAOUDR010000117.1 GCA_029859185.1 Gemmatimonadota bacterium | reverse complement strand
CCTTCCGGTCCGAGGGATCCAGGCGCCAGAAGCCGCCGAGTCCGGTGTCCTCGACTCGATAGCGTCCCTCAACGCCCAGCACGACCGCTGAGAAGAGTCGGAAAGCGAAGCCGGCGCCCACCGACCAGAACGCATCGGGGTTTCCGTCGTGGTGTCGAAAACCGATCCCCGACGCAGCAATGCCGTAGAGGCCACGGTCCTGCCCGCCGACGCGCAGGGTGAGCTCGCCCCCGGTCAGGGTCCGTTGGGCGGAGGAGCGCTCGTCGGCCACGTGAACGAGGCCGAGGCCGAGGCCGAAGAACGCACCGAGGGGTTGGTGGATCCCGGCCGAGAAGACCTGGGCGGTCGAGTCGCCGCTGGGAAACCACGGACCATATGCCGCCGAGAACTGGGTCCGTTGCGCCGGCAGGACGGACGTCATACAGGCCAGGAGCATCCCGGCGATGGGCAAGGACCGTGCGATTCGAGTGCGCATTGGGCGGTCGGGCAAGGGTAGTCTGGTCGAGGGAGTCAGGTCAACCTCGTGGGGGATCCGCGCGGACGGCACGGTCGGCGGTAGCCCGGACGACCACCCGGATCCGATCGCGCACCAATAGGGGGATCAGCGCAATGAGCCGGCCGGGAGCCATCCGGGTCCGGCCCAAGAGCCGCTTGACGTCCCGCCTCTCGCCCGCCTAACCTCCCGCCATGCCTTCCGTCATCGTCACGCGCCGCGTGCACTTCAACGCGGCCCATCGCCTGCACAATCCTGCGCTCTCGGATGCCGAGAACCGCTCGATCTTCGGCCCATGTAACAACCCCAACTTCCACGGGCACAACTACGAGCTGGAGATCTCGATCGAGGGTGAGGTGGACCCCAAGACCGGCTACGTGGTCGACCTGGGTCTCGTCAAGCGTATCGCGGAGGAAACGGTGCTCGCGGCGCTCGACCACACGAACCTGAATCTCGACGTGCCCGAGTTCCGGGACCTCAATCCCACGGCCGAGAACATCGCCGTCGTGATTTGGCGGAAGCTTGCCGGCAGGCTACCCGGCAAGCTCGCGAAGATCGTGCTGTGGGAGACGCCCCGGAATTGCGTCGAGTATCGCGGGAGCTAGTCGATGGCCAATAGCCGATGGCCGATAGCCACTTCGCCATCGGCAAGGTCACCGCAAACGACAACGTTCTCGGCTATCGGCTATCGGCTATCAACTATCGCCTAGAGCTTCACCAGGTCGATCGTCTCCTTCACCGAGTCGGCCGACTTCTTGAGCGCCGCCTTTTCGTCCTTGGACAGCTCGACCTCGATGATGCCCTCGAGGCCACCCTGGCCCAGCTTGCACGGCACCCCAAGATAGATATCCGAGAGCCCGTACTCGCCCTGCAGGTAGGCCGCACACGGCAGGATCCGCTTCTTGTCGAGTACGATGGCTTCCGCCATTTGCGCGGCCGCGGCCGCGGGCGCGTAATACGCGGAGCCCGTCTTGAGGTAGGAGACGATCTCGCCCCCGCCCTTGCGGGTCCGGTCGACGATCTTGTCCAGGGTTGCCCGGTCCATCAGCTGCGTGACCGGAATACCCGAGACGGTCGTGTACGAGATGAGGGGCACCATGGTGTCCCCATGGCCGCCGAGGACCATCGCCTGGATGTCCTCAACCGAGACGTTGAGTGCCTCACCGAGGAAAGTCCGGTAGCGCGCCGTGTCCAACACCCCCGCCATGCCGAAGACTCGGTCCCGCGGGAAGCCGGTGACTTCCTTCGTGACCCAGCACATGACGTCGAGCGGGTTCGACACGACGATGATCATGGCGTTTGGCGCTACCGCCTTGATCTCCTGGCTCACCGCCTTGACGATGTCGACGTTGGTCCGGACGAGATCGTCCCGGCTCATACCCGGTTTCCGGGCGATGCCGGCCGTCATGAGAAACATCTCGCTCCCGGCCGCGGCGCCGTAGCTATTGGTGCCCACGACCCGCGTGTCGAAGCCCTCGACTGGGCCGGCCTGCCACTCGTCCAGGGCCTTCCCCTGAGGGATCCCCTCCAGGATGTCCAGCAGGACAACTTCCCGGGCGAGTGACTTCTCGGCCACCCGCTGGGCGAGCGTCGCCCCGACGTGTCCAGCGCCAACCACGGTGATCTTGCGCATCATGGCAGTATCCACCCGAAAGAAGTGATGGTCATGGTCGTCGCCCGTCGTCGTCGAAGGCGAGACCGAGTTGCCGCGCCGCCTCGTAGACGACCACCGAGACGGCGCTCGCCAGGTTGAGGCTGCGTACTGCCGGCAGCATGGGAATCCGAAACACGCGGTCGGGGTACTTTTCCCGGATGCGCTCGGGCATGCCGTCGGTTTCGTTCCCGAACATCAGCACGGTGTTCGGGGTGAACGGTGCGTCGAGATAGGAGGCCGTTCCGTGCGACGAGAAATACAAGCAGCGGTCCCGACTCACGGCCTCCCGAAACGCCCGCCAGTGGTGGTGGAGCCAGAGGTCCACGTCCGGCCAGTAGTCCAGGCCGGCACGGCGCAGCTGTTCGTCCTGCAGCGAGAACCCCAGCGGTCCGATCACGTGGAGGGTGGTTCCGGTGGCCGCGCAGAGCCGGGCGATATTCCCGGTGTTCGGCGGAATCTGCGGCTCGATCAGCGCGACACTGAGGGGCATGGCGTCACCGCTCCGTGGCGGATTGCCCGCTGGCCGCGCGCCCGCCCTCGTTGTCCCGCCAGAGGGCCGACCCGTCCGCCAGGACTTCACGCTTCCAGACCGGGAGCCGCTGCTTGCATGCCTCGATCACGAAGCGGCATGCGTCGAGGGCCGCGGCACGGTGCGGAGCCGCCACGGCGATGGCGATGCTGGCTTCGCCCAGGGGGATCTCGCCGAGGCGGTGTTGGGCGGCGACCGCGATGTCGGGCCACCGCTGCTGCGCATCCAGGGTAATCCGCCCGAACTCCTCATCGAGCATTGCCTCGTAGGCCGAGTACTCGATGCGGACCACCGGCCCGTCGTCCGGACCGGCGCGCACGGTCCCGAGAAAGGACGCCGTCGCCCCATGCTCCGGGGCGGCGACCTGGCTGATCAGCCGATCAAGCGCAAGCGGGCCGTGCACCACGTGGGACGGCACTCAGCCTCCCGCGAGCGGCGGCAGCAGCGCCAACTCGTCTCCATCCGCGATGGGATCGGTTGGCAGCGCATGGGCGCGGTTACGGGCCACGAGCGGGTGCGGCGGCAAGCGCGCGCCCTCGGCGAGCTGCGCTCGCAGGGCGGCGATCGCGTCGGCGACAGTGGCCGGAGCGGGCACCTCCACCTCCACCTCTTCCTCCCCCGTCACTTCCGCGTAGCGGGCGAACAGCCTGCATCGGACGCGGATGGCGTGCATGTGGAGCAAAACTAGCGTGCCGCACCCGCGAAGAAAAACCCCGCCACGAAGACGTGGCGGGGTTGGGCCCTCAACGGGGGTCGGGTTCAGGGGGAGTCGTCGTCGTCGTCCCCGTCGTCCCCGTCCTCATATACGTATTGCGCGTCGCCTGAAGGCTCGGCCACCATGAGCCGAAGTTCCTTGGATGGCTTGAACACGGGCACCGGCCGTGCCGCCACCTCGACCGGGTCACCCGTGCGCGGATTCCGGGCCATCCGCGTCTTGCGGCGCCGGATCTTGAAGGTCCCAAATCCACGGATCTCGATGTTGTGCTGCTCGGCCAGGGCGACTTTGACCGCGTCCAGGAATGCGTCCACCACGCGGGCGCAGTCCTTTTTCGAGATCATCGGGCCCGCCGTTCGGGCGATCGACGCCGTTACCCGCTCGACGAGATCGGCTTTCGTCATTGATCCCCCTTCGCGAGGTCTCGTGCGGGCAAAAGCGACTGCCGGCCAGCACGTAACCGGGGGGTCAACATATGAGCTTACCTATTGACTGTCAAGAGCTTGGACGAATTGCCGGAAGTGCCCTCTCGCATCGTGAGGGCCGGGAGCAGCCTCGGGATGGTACTGCACACCGAAAACCTGCAGCTCTCGATGCCTGATGCCTTCGACCGTGTCATCATTGAGGTTACGGTGCGTCACCTCAAGTGCTTTGGTACCTGGGACCTCCTTACTGCTTCCCTTGACTGCAAATCCGTGATTCTGAGACGTGATGAGGATTTGGCCATCCGCCAGATCGCGCACCGGGTGGTTACCCCCGCGGTGGCCGTACGGGAGCTTCTCCGTACTTCCTCCAAAGGCCAGGCCGATCAGTTGATGGCCAAGGCAGATGCCGAAAACGGGCACGCCTGCTTCGGCAAGCGCTCGGATCTCGGGGAGCACATACCCGACCGCAGCCGGATCGCCGGGCCCATTCGACAAGAAGACGCCATCCGGCTCGAGCTCGCGCACCCGTCCCGCCGGGGTCGAGGCTGGAACGACCGTGACGCGGCACCCTGCCTGGACGAACAGCCGAACGATGTTCTCCTTCATCCCGAAGTCGTACGCCACGACATGCCGCGGACTGGTGAGGGCACCGACCTGCCGCTCCGCCGTCAGGGTCGCGGCCGACGCCAAATCGAGCCCCTCCATGCGCGGACTGGCTTCCAGGGTGGCGCGCGCTTCCGTGGTGGGCTCCTCGCCCTCCACCATCACGGCGCGCATGGCGCCCCGCGAGCGGATATGCCGGGCAAGCCGCCGGGTGTCGATGCCCTCGAGCACCGGGATGCCCTTCCCGGCCAACCACTCGTCGAGCGATCCCGAGGCCCGCCAGTTGGAGTACGTGCGCGAAAGCTCGCGGACCACGACGCCGCTCACCTGCGGCTTGTCCGACTCGAGGTCCTCGAGATTGACCCCGTAGTTGCCAATCATGGGCGCGGTCATCACCACGATCTGGCCGAGATAGGAGGGGTCGGTGAAGACTTCCTGGTACCCGGTCAGGTTGGTGGTAAAGACCGCTTCGCCCGTCGTGGCCAAAAGCGGACGGCGCGTGGTTCCTTGGAACCACGCGCCGTCCTCGAGGAGCAGGTACGCGCGAGGCACCGGGTTACTGGTTCTCCGGCGGTGGTGTGGGTTGGGTGGCCCCACCGGGTGCGGGCTCCACATCGAGCGGCAGTGGCTGGACGTTGACCGGTGCCGGTGCCTGCAGCTGCCCCTCGAGCACTGATCGTGGCTGGGCGCCGTGCGACGACATCCCCGCCAGGATCAGCGCCAGCACCAGGAAGATGCCGCCCATCCACCAGGAGAGCTTGGTGAGCAGCGTTGCTGCCTGGCGGCCCCCAAAGAACGTGTCCGTCGAGGCGCCCCCGCCCATGGCGGCGAGACCGCCGCCCTTCCCGGACTGGAGCAAGACGACCGGGAACAGCAGGAAGCAGTCGAGAATCAGCAGGATCAGCAGGAACGTGAACATGTATCCGTCAGTTGCGGACTGGTCAGTGGCGTATCGGTCAGTGGCGTATCTCTCAAAGGCGCCGCAAGATACCCGGCCCCGACGGGGTGGTCAATCGCGCCCCGCCTGGACGATAGCGAACCAGGATGCCGGATCCAGCGACGCGCCCCCCACGAGAACGCCGTCGATCTCCGCCTCGGCCACCAACTCAGTGGCATTCCCCGGCTTCACGCTCCCGCCGTACAGGATGGGGACGCGGTCAGCGGGAGCCCCAACGGCGGCGAGGTGGTGGCGGATCGCCGCGTGCACCTCGGCGGCATCGTGCGGTGTGGCGTTGCGACCCGTGCCGATGGCCCAGACCGGCTCGTAGGCAATCACCAGCCGGCTCAGGGCCTGGGGGTCGAGCCCTCGGACGGCATCCAATTGACCCTCCACCACTGCGATCGTATCCCCACGCTCGCGCTCGTCGAGCTTCTCCCCAACACACAGCACCGGGATGAGGCCGCCTGCAAGGACCGCCCGGACCTTGCGCCCCGTTTCTTCGATCGTCTCGCCAAACACGTGGCGCCGCTCGGAGTGCCCGACGAGCGCCGCGGTCGCGCCAGCGTCGGCCGCCATGGGAACGCTCGTCTCGCCCGTGAACGCGCCTGTCTGCTCCCAATACACGTTCTGAACGCCCGTCCGCACCGCGGCCCGCCCCCGGAGGCCGGCCGCAACCGTTGCGACCGAGACCGCCGGGGCGAAGAACCAAACCTCGCGCCCGGGTGCGGGAGCGTGTTCCACCAGGAACGCGTCGAGGAACGCCCGCGCCTCCGTTGGCCCGCAGTGCATCTTCCAGTTCGCGGCGAAGATCAACGGTCTCATGCGTCGTCCAGTGCGGCGACGCCGGGGAGCGTCTTGCCCTCGAGGAACTCGAGCGAGGCCCCACCCCCGGTCGAGACATGCGTGATTGACGCCGAGAGACCGGCGGCGGCCAGAGCGGCCGCCGAATCCCCGCCACCCACGACCGTCACCGCACCGTGCTGCGTTGCCTCGGCCAACGCCTCGGCGACCGCCAGCGTGCCCCGGTCGAACGGAGGCGTTTCGAACACCCCCATGGGTCCGTTCCAGATCACCGTGCGGGCTCGCAGGATCCGCGTCCGGAAGTCACTGCAGGTGGCGGGATCCACATCGTACATCGCCCAGCCCACCTCGATCGCATCGCGCGCAACGGTCCGGACAACCGCGTCGCCCGCGAGCGCTTGGGCCACGACCGCCCCGGAGGGGAGCACGAGCTTTGGCCCCGCCCGCTCGAGCAGTCCGCGCGCCATCTCCACGCGCTCCGCTTCCACGAGTGAGATCCCGGTCTCCAGACCCATGGCCGCGAAGAACGTGCAGGCCATGGCGCCCCCGATGAGGATTTCGTCCACCCGGGGGAGCAGATGCTCGATGACGTCGATCTTGCCGGAGATCTTCGCCCCCCCGAGCACCGCCACGAAGGGGCGCGCGGGGTGTTCGAGGGCCTGACCGAGGTAGGCAAGCTCTCGCGCCATCAGGAAGCCGGCGACCGCTGGTTTCAGCAGGTGCGCGACCGCTTCCGTGGAGGCGTGCGCGCGGTGGGCAGACCCGAAGGCGTCGTTCACGTAGAAGTCGCCGAGGGCTGCAAACCGCTCCGCCAGGCCTTGATCGTTCTTCTCCTCCCCGGCGGCGAAGCGGGTGTTCTCGGCGAGCAGCACGCCGCCGCGTTTCAGTTGCTTCGTGGTGCGTACCGCCTCATCCGACATCGGCTCGGCGAGAAACGCCACCGGGATGCCGAGTGCCGATTCCAAGGCGCTCACCACCGGGGCCAGCGAGTACTTGGGATCGGGCGTGCCCTTGGGCCGGCCGAGATGCGAAAGAAGCACGACCCGGCAGCCGCGCTCCCGGAGCCAACGGATGGTGGGGAGGGCTGCCTCGATCCGGGTAGCATCCGCAACCCGACCATCCTTGAGCGGCACGTTGAAGTCCACGCGCACCAGGGCGCGGAGGCCCTCGAGCGGCTGATCCGCCAGGGTGTCGAGCGTCTTCTTGGCCATCAGAGACGGGCGCCGAGGTAGGTGAGCAGGTCGACGCACCGGACGGAATAGCCCATCTCGTTGTCGTACCAGGACGAGACGTGCACGAACGTGCCGTCGATGACGTTGGTGCTCGGGAGATCCACCGTGCTGGAGTGCGGATCGCCGATGTAGTCGACCGACACGAGCGGCTCGTCGCTGACTGCCAGGACGCCCTTGAGCGGTCCGGCCGCGGCGGCGGCAAACGCGGCGTTGACCGCCTCGATCGTCGTGCTCTTGGTCACGATGCACGTGAGATCCACCACCGAGACGTCGCACGTGGGAACCCGCAGCGCGACGCCGTCGATCTTCCCTTTGACTTCGGGAATGACCAGGGCGGTCGCCTTGGCGGCGCCGGTGCTGGTCGGGATGATCGAGACCGCCGCGGCACGGGCGCGGCGCAGGTCCTTGTGCGGCAGGTCGAGAATCGCCTGGTCGTTGGTGTACGAGTGA
>JAOUDR010000116.1 GCA_029859185.1 Gemmatimonadota bacterium | reverse complement strand
GTTCCCGACCCACGTCAAGCTCAAGCCGCCGCCCGACAAGCCCATTGAAATGATCCTTATCAACGGCTGCGAGTGCGAGCCGTATCTCACCACCGATCACCGCACGATGGTGGAGTTCCCCGAGCGGATCCACCTCGGGGTCCGGATCATGATGAAGATCCTTGGCGTGTCCAAGGTGGTGATCGGGGTCGAGCGGAACAAGCCGGACGCCATCGAGGCGCTCGAGCGCACGAAGCCTGCCGACCTCGACGTCGTGGTGTTGCCGCTGACGGTCAAGTATCCGCAGGGTGCCGAGAAGATGCTCATCGAGGCGGTCACCGGCCGGGAAGTGCCGTCCGGCAAGCTGCCGCTCGACGTGGGCATCGTCGTCCAGAACGCCGCGTCGGTGGCCACCATCGCCGAGGTCTTTGACACGGGACTGCCGCTCGTGGAGCGGATCGTGACTGTCACGGGCCTCGGCGTGCGGAAGCCGGCGAACCTGATCGTCCCGGTGGGCACGAAGTTGGGCGATCTGCTCACCGCATGCGGCGGTATGACCGATGACGCCCGGGAGATCGTGTTTGGCGGCCCCATGATGGGCGCCGCCCAGGCGAACCTCGACACCCCGCTCACCAAGGGCACGACCGGAGTCATCGTCCTCGCCGAGCGCGAGTGCAAGGAGCAGGCGTCCTACCCGTGCATTCGGTGTGGGCACTGTCTCGACGCATGTCCGGTGTTTCTGAATCCGCAGCAGCTTGGCAAGCTGGCCGCGACAGGCCGCTACGAGGAGATGGCGGACGCGTATCACCTGAGCGACTGCATGCTGTGCGGTTGCTGCTCGTACGTCTGTCCGTCGAACATCCCCCTGTCGCAGCAGTTCGCGGCCGCCCGGGTCGCGCTCCGGCAGCGAAAGTCGGTTGCATGAGCGATCGCTATCTCGTCACGGCCTCGCCGCATCTGCGCAGTCGCGACTCGACGCCGACGATCATGTGGTCGGTGGTGGGAAGCCTGGTGCCGATCATCGCCTTCGCGGTCTACTACTTTGGGCCGAGCGCGGTGCTCGTGATGCTCGCCGCAGTCGTCGGCGCGGTGGGCACGGAGGCCGCGTGGGGCAAGAAGGGTGCGGTGCGGGACGGGTCCGCGGCCATTACCGGAATCCTGCTAGGTCTCTGCCTGCCGGCTGGCCTTCCGCTCTGGATGGCGGTTTTGGGGGGGGCGTTCAGCATCGGCTTCGGCAAACTGATCTTCGGAGGGCTCGGCCAGAACATCTTCAATCCGGCGTTGCTCGGGCGGGCGTTTCTCCAGGCGGCGTTCCCGGTGGCGCTCACGACGTGGCCCGCAGTCGAGGGCGTGTCGTGGTGGTCGCTCCGCGGCGACAACTTCGCACTGCCGCTCATGAGCGCGCAGGTGGACGCCGTCACTGCGGCCACCCCCCTCGGGCTCATGAAGTTCGAGCGGGTGCTGACGCCTGTGGCGGACCTGGCATTTGGCACCACCGGCGGCTCTCTTGGAGAGACCGGCGCGATCCTGATTCTGCTGTGCGGCGGGTATCTGGCTCTCCGGAACTACCTGAACTGGCGGATTCCGGCGAGCATCCTGATCACGGTCGCCGTGTGCACCGCCGTCCTCCATCTGATTGACGCCAGTCGGTACCCAACGCCGCAGTTCATGCTGCTCTCGGGCGGCCTGATGCTTGGGGCGGTGTACATGGCCACGGATATGGTGACGTCGCCGGTGACGCACCGGGGTGCGTGGATCTTCGGTGCCGGGGTGGGCTTCCTCGTAGTCGTAATCAGGATGTGGGGTGGCCTGGCCGAGGGCGTCATGTACGCGATTCTCATCATGAATGCCCTCGTGCCGTTCATCAACCGGGCAACCCAACCGCGCGTCTTCGGCACATCCCGGCAGAAGGCACCCGCATGACCGCGCCGGCCCCGCCCGCCGACGTTCCGGCCCGTCCGTCCGCCTCAGCGCAGCGTCTGATCGCGACACTCGGTGGATTCGGCGCGCTCGCCGGCCTGCTGATCGTGTCGGTGTTCGTCGTGACGCAGCCGACGATCCGCGCGAACAAGGCCGCGGCCCTGGCGGCGGCCATCAGCGAGGTGCTGGCAGCCCCCGATCGGTACGACACGCTCTATGTGACCGCGGATGCGCTCACGCGAGAACTCCCCAGCGGGGCCAACGCGGAAACCGCGGAGGCGGTCTATCTCGGATGGCGCGGTGAGGCGCCGGTGGGGTTTGCCGTGGTCGCCAATGGATCGGGATTCCAGGACAACATCCGCTTGATATTCGGGTACGACGTCTCCTCCGCACAGCTCCTCGGCATGCTGGTCCTGGAGTCCAAGGAAACGCCCGGGCTCGGGGACAAGATCTACAAGGACGCGGAGTTCGTTGCGCAGTTCAGCCAGGTCCACGCACCGCTCGTGGGCGTGAAGGAAGGACAGGGCAACGGGCTGCCGACGGAGCTCGTGATGATCACCGGTGCCACGATCTCGTCGCGCGCCGTGATCAAGGCGATCAATGCGACGCTCGAGCGGGTGGGTCCCCTGCTTGCGGCGTACGACGTTCAGGAGCCACGACCGTGAGCCCGGCCAAGAAACCGCCTCCGTCGCAGGAGCTGATCAAGGGGATCTGGCGCGAGAATCCGGTGCTCGTCCAGTTGCTGGGACTGTGCCCCGCGCTCGCCGTCACGAACTCGGTCGCCAACAGCCTCGCGATGAGCGGGGCGGTGCTGTTCGTGCTCCTGGGCTCGAGCCTGCTCGTGTCGAGCATCAAGCGCATCGTGCCGACCGACGTCCGAATCTCGACCTACATCCTGATCATCGCGACGTTCGTGACGATTGCGGACATGATCCTCGAGGCGTCCGTGCCGGCCGTCCACAAGGAGCTGGGCGCCTTCGTTGCCCTGATCGTGGTGAACTGCATCATCCTCGGCCGCCAGGAAGCCTTCGCCTCGAAGAACAGCGTCGGTCGCTCGCTCCTCGACGCGGTCGGTATGTCCATCGGGTTCACGTTGACCATGGTCCTCATGGGAACGGTGCGGGAAGTGCTGGGCAACGGCACGTTCCTCGGCTACAGCGTCCTCGGCCCCAACTACGAGCCGTGGGTGATCATGATCCTCCCGCCAGGCGGCTTCCTGACCCTCGGCGTCATCCTGCTCGTGTTCAGCTGGGTGAAGCGACGGAGCGCGGCGCGCGACAAAGTGGCGTCCTCGATCGGGGGACCGGCCGTGCAGGAGGCGGCGTAGGATGGGTGACCTCGTCTGGATTCTGGTATCGGCCGCGGTGGTGAACAACTTCACCCTCGCGCTGTTCCTTGGGCTCTGCCCGTTCCTCGGCGTGTCCGGCAAGGTCGAGACCGCCGTCCGCATGGGCATCGCGAACATCTTCGTGATGGTGCTGACGGCACTCGCCGTGTGGGTGCTGAACACGTTCGTCCTGACGGCGGCGCCGTTCCTGCGCATCATCGCGTTCATCATCGTGATTGCCTCGTTGGTGCAGATCGTGGAGATGGCGATCAAGAAGCTGAGCCCGGCGCTGTTCCGGGCGTTGGGGATCTTCCTTCCCCTCATCACGACCAACTGCGCGATTCTGGGACTCGCGATCTTCTCGACGAACCGCGGCTACGGGCTCGTCGAAGGGCTGTTCTTTGCGGTGGGGGCCGGCATCGGTCTCACGATTGCGCTGGTGCTCATGGCGTCGATCCGCGAGAACCTGGAGCTGGCGGACGTTCCCGACTTTGCCCAGAACATGGGCCTGGTACTCATTCTGGCCGGCGCGCTGTCGCTCGCGTTCATGGGCTTCGCCGGCCTGTTCAGTGCCGCATGATCCAGATCCTGGCGGGGGTCGGCGGCATGGCGGTGCTCTTCGCCGTCTTCGGACTGATGCAGCGGGGCCGCGAACGGACGTCGTGCGATCACTGCTCGTGCCACGGTGGCACGTGTGAGCGCACCGGCGAGCCGCGGCAACTCGAGGTAGTGGAGTAGAACGATGCCTGTTACTGACCAACCGTCCGGCAACAAGCCCTCTCGGCGCGACTTCGTAGCCCTCGGCGTCGGGGTGCTGGTCGTCGCCTCGGTGACCTGGCGGTCGCGGCGGCGCACGCTCGCGCAACGGACGATCCCTTCGATGGGCACGGTCGCCGATTTCACGGTGGTGCATGGCAACGAGCAGTACGCGCAAGCCGCCATCACGGCCGCCATCGCGCGGCTCCGGATGGTCGAGTCGCTGATGACCCGCTACCAGCCCTCATCGGATGTGGGCCGCGCCAATCGGAAAGCGGGTCAGGACGGGGTGCGCGTGACCCCGGAAACGGCAACCGTCCTCACCACGGCGCTCGACTGGGCGTCCCGCACCGACGGCGCGTTCGATCCCGCCCTCGGCGGGGCCATTGCGTTGTGGGATGTCGGGCATCGCACGAGTCCGCCGCCGGCCGACGCGGTGCGCCGGTACGCGGCACGCGGATTCTACCGGGCGCTCGACGTCGGCAGTTGGGCGGGTCGTCAGGCGGTGCGGTTCACCCAACCGGACGTAGGCATCGACCTCGGTGGCATCGCGAAGGGCTACGGGGTGGATCAGGCGGTCGCGGTGCTGCGCGAATGGGGAATCACGCACGCCCTTGTGAACGTCGGCGGCGACCTCTATGCGATGGGCCGGTCCGCGGATGATGGACCGTGGCGCGTGGGCGTTCGCTCGCCCGAGCGCGCGGATCGACTCGTCGCGGAGTTCGACCTGGAGGACGCCGCCGTCGCGACATCCGGGGACTACCTGCAGTACTTCGACCATCATGGCCGGCGCTACCACCACCTGCTGGACCCCGCGACCGGAGAGCCGACCGTGAGTCGGATGCGCAGCATCACGATTCGGGCATCGGACTGCATGACCGCCGACGCGGCGGCGACAGCCTGCTTCGGCCGTGAGCCGAGTGCCACGCGGGGATGGCTCGGACCCACCGAGGCACGAATCGTTCATTCTGTGTAGGGGTTGCAGCAGGCACGGCGAGCGCGGGACTTCTCTGAGGTCCCGCGCTTTCTGTTTCTATCCCCCGCGCCGCCGCTTCAGCGGCCGGGCCGAGCCGCGGCTCTCAGCCGCGCCTGCCGAGTGGCTGGCGTCGCGGTCGGAGGGGCCGTGTGCTCCGGACGGCGCGAGTGAGACTCGCGGCTTGGCACTGTCGGTGAACTGACGTCGTCGACGAAAGGTCGTGCCTGGAAGAAATGGCGCTCTGCGTTGTCGGGCCCCGGACACCCTGGCAGAAGACGGGGCGCGGAGACATGTTCGTACCCCCACGACTCACCTGGAGACCGTATGGTGCGCACGTCGATGTCGTTCAGTCTCGCCCTGGTCATTGCCCTCGCAGCCTGCACCCAGGCTCCCGCACCACCACGGGACACGTCCGAAGCCGACGCTGCAGCCATTCGACAACTGAGTGACGATTGGATTGCCGCCTACAACGCGGGCGATGCCGATGCGGCTGGAATGACCTACGCCGAGGATGCCATTTCGCTGCCGCCCGATCGACCGCCGGTGGTGGGCAGCGAGGCGCTCGTCCAGCGGCTGCGGGATTTCTTCACGGAATTCTCCGCCTCCCAAACGTCCACGGTGGACGAGGTGACCGTGTTCGGTGATCGCGCGTTGGCGCGAGGGACGTGGAGTGTCCGCCAGACACCCAAGGCCGGCGGAGCCGAGCAGGTCAGGAACGGCAAGTGGATGGAGCTGTACAAGCGCCAGGCCGACGGGTCGTGGAAGACGTGGCGGTGGATGTGGAACGAGGCACCGGCGGGAGTCCAGGCCGGCGAGTAGAGCTGGACGACTGAGGTCCAGTCGGCTGGATGGCGAGGCCGGCATCTGACGGGCGATGCCGGCCTCGGTACTTTGCGGATCCGGACATGCGCGGAGGAACCGATGGACCAGGGGCTGACAGGGAAGAACGTGCTGGTGACCGGGGGAACCGGAGCGTTGGGGACGGATGTGGTGCGGGCGTTCGCCGGCACCGGGGCTCACGTCACCGTTTCCTGGGTGGTCGGGCGGGAGCGGGACGCCCTGCTGGCGGAACTGGGGTCGGCTGGGGAGAAGGTGCGGCTGGAGCAGGCCGACGTGACCGATCCGGACGCCGTCGCCGCGCTCTGCGTCGCCGCCGCCAAACCAACCGGGCGTCTCGACGTGCTGGTGCAGCTGGTCGGCGGGTTCACGTTCGCGCCGATCGACGAGACTGATCCCAAGACCTGGCACAAGATGCTCGCGCTGAATGCCACGAGCACGTTTCTCTGCGCGCGGGAAGTCGTGAAGCGGATGCGTCCGTGGCGATCCGGGCGGATCATCACCGTGGCGGCGGTTCCCGCGGTGGACCGTGGCGCCGCCAACATGAGCGCTTATGCCGCGGCGAAGGCCGCCGTACTCAACTTGACGCAGTCGCTGTCGAAGGAACTGGTTGCGGACGGCATCACTGTGAACGCGATTGCGCCGAGCATCATCGATACGCCGGCCAATCGGGCGGCAATGCCTGATGCGGACACGTCCACCTGGCTGGCGCCCGCCGCCATCGCGGAGGTGATCGTCTGGTTGGCGGGTGAGTCCGCTGCCGTCGTAACGGGGACCACCGTGATGCTGTCGAAGGGCTAGTGGCGTGGCAAGGCCTGGTTCGACTGTCCGTACCCTCCGCGTGCTCCAGGGATGGAGGAGAATCGCATGCGCACAATCCAGTCGCGAACGGTCTCATGTCTCACGTTGGCGAGTTCGCTGCTCATGACCACGTTCGCCGATGCCCAGGAGCCGCGCCCCACGACCGTCGCCGGCCGCTCGACGGTCTACGCGCCTCATGGCGCCATTGCCACGAGTCAGCCGCTGGCGACCGCGGCTGGCCTTGCCGTGCTCCAGCATGGGGGCAACGCCATCGATGCGGCGGTGACCGCCGCGGCGGTGCTCAACGTGGTCGAACCACATATGACCGGTATGGGCGGCGACGTGTTTTCGATCGTGTGGTCGGCGGCTGAACGGAAGCTCGTCGGACTCAATGCGAGCGGCCGGTCGGGTTCGCTTATGACGCGCGAGGCGCTGGTGGAACGCGGACACACGGAAGTTCCGGTGTTCGGGGCCGAGCCGGTCACGGTACCTGGAGCGTTGTCCGGATGGGTGGCTCTGCTCCGGCGGTTCGGGACCATCTCGCTTGCCGAGGCCCTCGCACCGGCCATCGCGCTCGCCGAGGAGGGATTCCCGGTGTCACCGATCATCGCGGCGCAGTGGGCGCGCGAGGTGGACGGGCTGAAAGCCGATGCGGGTGCGCGGAGCACGTTTCTGATCGACGGGTCGCTGGCCCCGCGCGCCGGCGAGACGTTCAGGAACCCGGACATCGCGCGCACGTTCCGCCGCGTTGCGGACGAAGGCCCCGCGGTGCTCTACGGCGGGTCCCTCGGCCGCGAGATCGTGGACCATGTGCGCCAGCTCGGCGGGTATCTCACCATCGAGGATCTGGCGAGCCATGAGGTGGAGTGGGTGACGCCGCTGTCGGTGCGCTATCGCGACTATCGGCTCTGGGAGCTGCCGCCCAACGGACAGGGCATCGCGGCGCTCGAGATCCTCAAGATCCTCGAACCCTACGATCTCAGAAGCATGGGGCACAACTCGGCCGCGTATCTCCATCACCTGATCGAGGCCACCAAGCTCGCGTTCGCTGATCTCGGCGAGTACATCGCTGACCCCGACCACATGCGCGTCCGGCCCGAGCAGCTGCTGGGAGACGAGTTCATCGCGTCGCGTCGCGCGCTGATCGACCCCGCGAAGGCGCTCGATCGTCCGGGCCCGGGCTCGGCCGTGACGTCGAGTGAGACGATCTACCTCTCCGTGGCCGATGCCGAGGGCAACATGATCTCGCTGATC
>JAOUDR010000115.1 GCA_029859185.1 Gemmatimonadota bacterium | reverse complement strand
ATGTCACGGGTCGCGCCCGCGGGCGCGGTTTCGCGGTAATCGAGCGCGGCCACCTCCCCGGCGCCGAGGCGGAAGACCATGAAGCCGCCGCCACCGATGTTGCCGGCCGACGGATGCACCACGGCCAAAGCAAACCCGACGGCGACGGCGGCGTCGACCGCGTTGCCTCCCTGCCGCAGCACGTCGACACCCACCGCCGTCGCGATGGGGCTCGCGGACACCACCATGACGCTCTCGGCCGCCACGCCGACGGTGCGCGCGTCGAGCGGCCAGGGCGTCGGGGATCCACAACCGGCGAGGGCGGTAATGGCGCAGGCGGAAAGGACGTATGTGAGGCGTTGCATAGCGTCGCTCGTTGACCGGAGACGGTTGGGCAGGGAAATTAGCCGCACGTCCCCATGCCGTCACCAGACTACCTCGATCCGCGCCTGACCGAGCGCCGCAACCCGCGCACGGTGGGGATCGACGTGGCGTCGGCGCTCCAGATCGTCGATCTGCTCAACGCGGAGGACCGGCTCGTCGCCGAAGCGGTCTACGGCGCGCGGCGTGACATCGCCGCGGTGATAGAGTTGGTCGTCACCGCGTTCCGGCAGGGTGGCCGGCTGATCTACGTCGGGGCGGGGACGAGCGGCCGGCTGGGGGTGCTCGACGCCTCGGAGTGTCCACCGACGTTTGGCACGCCGCCCGAGATGGTGATTGGCCTCATCGCCGGCGGCGCAGCGGCGCTGGTGCGGAGTCAGGAAGGCGCGGAAGACGACGCTGGCGCGGGCGCGGCCGCCATCCGCGACGCGAGCGTCGAGGTGCGTGACGTCCTCGTGGGTATCGCCGCGAGCGGGACGACCCCGTTCGTGCGCAGTGCGCTCGGGGAAGCCCGCCGGCGCGGCGCGACGACGGTCATGCTGACCTGCAGCGACCCGCCGCCGGATGTCGCGGACGCGTGTGACCGGCTCATCGTGGTGCCCGTGGGGCCTGAAGCCGTCACCGGTTCGACCCGGTTGAAGGCGGGCACCGCCACCAAACTCGTGCTCAATACGCTCACCACCGGGGCCATGGTCCGGCTCGGCAAGACCCTCGGCAACCTCATGGTGGATCTCCAGACCTCCAGCACCAAGCTCCACGACCGGAGCGAGCGCATCGTGATGGAGGTGTGTGACGTGGATCGCCCGCAGGCGCGTGCCGCCATCGCCGCCGCGGACGGGCGCGTGAAGCTGGCCATCGTCATGGCCCGACGCGGTGTCGACGCCGCGACCGCGGAGCGCCTGCTCGAGGCCGCCGGCGGCGCGGTCCGCCGCGTGATCGGCGACCCCCCACCGGTCATCCCGTGATCCCATCATCCCGTCATCCCGTGATCCCGTCATCCCCACCCCACTCCGATCCCGTCCTGGCGGTGGGTCTGATGTCCGGCACGTCGCTCGATGGGGTGGACGCGGCGCTGGTGCGGTTCACCGGTGACCGACCCGAGGCGTCACTCGTCGCGTTCCACACCACGGCGTACGATCCCGCCTTCCGCGCGCAGCTGCTCCAACTGCTGGGCGGTGGCCCCGCCCGCGACTTCGCCATGGTGCACGTCATGCTGGGTCACCGGTTCGCGGACGCGGTGGAGGCCGTACTCGCTCGCGCCGGCGTGGGCAGTGACGAGGTGGCGTTCGTGGCCTCGCACGGCCAGACGGTGTGGCACGAGCCGGGGCGCGCCACGCTCCAGTTGGGCGACCCCGCGGTGATCGCCGAGCGCATCGGCGTGCCGGTGGTGAGCGACTTCCGCAGCCGGGACGTGGCCGCGGGGGGACAGGGGGCACCACTGGTTCCCATCGCCGACGCGCGACTGTTCGCGGCAATCGATCGGCCACGGATTCTCCTCAACATTGGTGGCATGGCGAACGTGACGTGGGTGCCGGCCGGGGGCGCCGTCGATGCCGTTCGCGCGTTCGATACCGGACCGGGGGTCGCCGTGATGGACGCGGTCGTACGCCAGCTACGACCCGGACTGTCGTGCGACCTGGATGGGAAGCTGGCCGCCGCCGGTCACCCCGAGGACGCACTCGTCCAGGCCCTGTTGGGCGACCCGTTCTTCGCGGGCCCCCCGCCCAAGAGCACGGGGCGTGAGACGTTCGGTGAGGCGTTCGCCGCGGGATTGGTGCGGGAAATCCAGGTGCGGCGCCCCAATGCGTCGACGGAAGACTGCGTGGCGACCGCGGTGGCGCTGACCGTGGCGACGATCGCCGATCAGATTACGCGCTGGCTGCCGGAAGACGACGCGGAGGTGGTGGTTTCCGGCGGCGGGGCTCGCCACCCGGTGCTCGTGACGCGGCTCCGCGACGTGCTCGCGCCACGCGCCCTCCGGTCGTTCGACGAGCTGTTCTTTGACGGCGACGCCAAGGAAGCCGTGGCGTTCGCCCTGCTCGGCTGGTTGACGCTGCACGGGCGGGCGGGGAACGTGCCGGGCGCCACGGGGGCGGCGGGGCAGCGGGTACTGGGGAGGGTGACGCCGGCCTAGGCAGGTGATGAGTGGCGATGGGTACCCAGACCCATCGCCACTCATCGCCCGCCATCGCCCTACATCGCCTGTGCTATGGCATCACCGCTATCCCCATCCCGATCGTCAGCCCCTTCCGGTCCCCGCCAGGCGTGATAGCCCCCGCGAAGTCCACCAGCACTGGACCGGCCTTGAAGCCGATGCCGGCGGAGGCGGCAAACCCACCGTCGAAGTCGGACGCCAGACCGCCGCGAAAGCGCATCACCGCAATCGGCAGCTCGGCCCCGACGCTCAGGCGCTGGCCGGCACCCGGGACGATGCCGTCGCTCAGCTTGAAGACCGCGTCTCCGGCGAGGAGCACCGGACCGACGGTCATCTGGCCGCCGAGGCGCAGCTTGGTGGCAAACGGATGTACACCCAGCAGCGAGTCCCGCAGGGCCTTCTGCGTCGCGTCCGCGGGATTGTAGGCGACATCGACGTCGCTGATCGTCGAGTCAGCGTAGCTGGACCCATCCGCGCTCTGCAGCAGCTGGTATTCCTCCTGCTTGTAGCGGAGCTTCTCGTCTTTCCAGCTCATCGTCGAGAAGACGTTCTCGATCGCCGCGGCGATCCGGATGCCGGACACGAAGTCATACGCGGCGCCGAGGTCGAGCCCGAATCCTGAGCCGTTGTTGAGGCTCACGTCCGGATCGAAGTACACCACCTGGTAGCCGGCGCGCGCCTCGAAGTTGGGGGCGTTCTGCACGTAGGATCCCAGGCTGTTGCCGCCGCCGGCCAAAAGGCCACGCCGCAACTTCGCCGTGGCGCCCACCGCCAGGTGACCCACGGGCACCGCGATGCCCTGGCCCCAGCTTGCGGCGAGGGTGGCGACGGAGAGACCCGCGCCACGGGAGCCAGGACCGACGTACCGCTCGCCCGGCGCGCGGCGCGCGGTGTTGCCGAACAGGATCAACTCGATGGCATCATCGCCGACCGCCGCGTCCGCGTCGCCCGCCGTGCCGGTGAGCGAGATTCCGAAATTGCCGACCGTGACCGAGATTGCCATGACGTCCGCCAGCGCGCCGACCCCGAACGTGGAGTCACTCGTTGCCCGGACCTTGTCCAGGATGTCGGTCTTGTCCTGCTGCGACAGCGAATCACTGGTGTAGTACCGCCAGAGCTCGCTGGGAGAGAGCACGTTGCTCCGGGTCGAGAGTCCCACCTGCGCGATGTTGATCGAGAACTTCGGTCGATTGCGGGTCCCCAGCAGCGCCGGGTTCCACACGATGGCCTCGTACCCCCGGGCCGAGGCCGTCATGCTTCGACCCATCGCGAGGGCGCGGGCAGTGGACTGTCCAGACTGTGCGGCGGCCATCGTGGGTCCGATGACGAGGGCGGCAAGCACGAACGCGTGGATTCGCATGGCCGGCCTCACTTGGACACCCGGACGGTGCCGATGAAGTTGACCCCAATGCCGATCTCGGAGCCTGGCGGGACGGCGATGCTGCCGTTCGGTCCGGCGACCGTCACGTTGGACTGGAAGTAGAGCGTGGTGGCGCCCTTGAAGACCGCCAGATTCGCGTCCACGAACGAGGTGTTCGTACCCTGACTGACCGAGATGGTCGTCGTGAGGGACTGCGCCGGATCGAACAGACCGGCCTGCGACGTGGCGATCGACAACTCGACCGCGCCCGTCACGTCGAGCGTCGTGCGGAGGATGACCTCGGCCCGAAGCGCCGCGAGATCCTCACTCTGGAGGATCCGCCCCACGAGTCCCTCTTCGGCATCCTGCGTGATGACCGGGGTCGTGAAGCTGACGCTGTCGATCGGGATCACGCCACCGGGGATCCCGGACAGGTCCACGGCGGGGAAGTTGAGCGGAAACAGGTAGTCGGCGGTCCAGTTCGGTGGGTTGGTGATGTCGCACGCGCCGAGCACGAGCGCGCCGGCGAGCAGGGGCCATAGGGTACGCATGCTGGCACTCCTGTCAAAAGGGCTGAGAATCTAGAAAGATATGTTCAGCGAGGCCAGCAGGGCGGTGACGTAGGGCACCGGCACCGCGTAGACGACGCGGCCATTGCTGCCGGCCTCACCGCCGTACAGGACGCCAAGCAGGTTCCCGGCCCCATCGAAGATGGGGCTGCCGCTCGCTCCCTCCGCGCCATAGCCGTCGATCTGGAGCTCGTCTGGCAGGGCCTTGGCAATGGTGCCGGCGGTGAGCGTCGTCCGGACGAGGTTCTCCTCGCCACGCCCCCGCATGGGCAGCTCCGTACCCAGCGGGAATCCGATGGTGGCGATCGGGTCCCCGGTTCGGGTCGTGACGCTGTCGGGGAGCGGGATCGTGGGTACCTGGCCCACGATGCCCTGGACCCGGATCGCCGCCAGGTCCGCTTCGGCACTCGCGCCGAGCGCGGTCGCCCGCCAGACCTGTCGGGAATTGCTGAACTGGATGGCGAGCCGCCGCGGCTGGCGGGAGCCATCCGCGCCGTACACGACGTGCCGGTTGGTGATCATCACCCCATCCGGGGTGACGGCAAAAGCGGTCCCGGTCGTCACGTCTCCAGGTCCAAACTCCGTCCAGATCATCGCGACCGCGGGGTTCCGCAGCTCGTAGATGCGCTGGAAATCCACGCGCGCAGCGGCTTGCTGCAGGGCCAGCGACTGCGTGGCGCCGGTGAGTGCGCGGCGGAGCCGTGCGACTTCGCTCGTCTGGCCCGCCGCCTCCGCACTGACCAGGTCGCGCTGCAGTTGCTGCACCTGATCCTGCGAGCGCTGGAGCGCGGCGACCAAGCCGTCCATCTCTCCCCGCAGCCGGACGATCGACGCCTCGGACGCCGCGACAATGCTGTCGAGGCGCGCCTGGAACGCCGCCCGCTCCCGCGAGCGCTCCGCCGCCTGCTGCTGCCGATCCCACAGGACGTAGCCCGAGCCCGCCAGGATCACGACGACGAGGATCCCACTCAGGATGCGCAGCGTACGGGTTTGCTTGCCCACCTCGATCCGGATGCGTTGTGTCGTGCTCGATCGCCGGACGGCCGGCGGTCGCTCGACGCCGGTGGTGCGCCGGAGCGGTGGTGCCGGCGCGCTCGGGGCGGTGGGCACCGTGCGGAGGGGGTCGGGCTTCCGATCCGGCACCGAGTCCGGGACCAGCCGCACCTCGATCGTGGGTCCCTCGTTGCCAATCCGGACCTGGTCGGTGTCGTCGAGCGTAGTCTCGCCGCGGATCGGGTGTCCGTTCACGAGGGTCCCGTTCCGGCTTCCCAGGTCGCGCACGATCCAGCGCGTGCCGGACCGGGCGAATACCGCATGGCGACCCGAGACGTCGAGATCGTGCTCGGGATCGAACTGCAGGCTGCTGTCGGGATGGCGGCCGATCGTCACCTCGCCGGCCGAGAACACGGCGCTGAGTCCGGCACGCCCGCCGTCCAGCACCGTGACTTGCAGCTTCATCCCCGGAAACCGGTCAGGTCAGCGCGTAGATCACCGCGGCGAGCCCGAGCACCGCGAGCGACGCGACCACGAGGGCCAGAGCCGCACCCTTCGGCTCTGGGGGTGGACTGCCGGTGTAGACCGGGACGGGCTCCGTCGTGGACTCCCCGTCGAGCAGGTGGTACGCCTGGTGGCCCACCCGATCGCCCGCCTTGGCATCCGGCAGGCCGTCCCCCGAAAGCCGCGCAATGACGACGGTGATGTTGTCCGGTCCCCCCCGCTCGTTGGCGAGGTCGATCAGTTCTCCCGACGCCGCCACGAGGTCTTTGTCGGGCGGCGCGACGATGGCCGCGATCTCTTCCTTCTTGACCTGACCGGAGAGGCCGTCCGAGCAGACGACGATCACGTCGCCCTTCCGGACGGACTGGTGGGTCAGATCCACCTTCACTTTCTGGTCGGGACCGAGCGCCTGGAGAATGATGTTCTTGCGCTCGCTTTTCTCGGCCTCTTCTTCGGTCAGCTCCCCGGCGTCCACCAGCCGCTGCATCAGGGACTGGTCCTTGGTGAGCTGCGTGGCCTCGCCGCCGCGGACGAGATAGGCGCGCGAGTCCCCCACCTGGGCCAGGTAGAGCTGGTCGCTCAGAACGCCGACGGCGGTGGCCGTTGTGCCCATCCCCTTGTGCTCCGGCCGCTCACGGGCCGCCGTGTAGATCCGCAGGTTGGTGGCCTCGACGGCTTCCTTGAGGTGCGTGGCGAATTCCTCGGGGCTCGCCCCGTCGCCGGCACACCAGCTCTGTTCGAGATGACTGTAGACGGTCTCGATCGCGAGCTGGCTCGCCACCTCACCCGACGCCGCCCCGCCCATGCCGTCGGCCACGAGCAGTAGCGTGCCCTTGGGACCGAGGACGTGCTCCCGCACGCTGGGCTGCAACGAGGCCTCCCCGGTCGTGAGGTCCGCGACGAGGAACGAGTCCTCGTTGTGGTCCCGGGTACGCCCGAGATCGGTCTTGCCGAAGACCGTGATCTTGATTTGAGGCTTCTTCGATCCGAAGAGTCCCATTACCTGCACTCGTACGAGGTAAAAAGCGTTTGGTGCAAGGCTGTGCCCGGCGTCCAGGTCATGGCCTGCCGGATCCGCGCGCACGCGAGTGTCTGGTTTCCGCTTGCGTAGTACCCCTGCGCCGCGTTCTCAGCCGCCCTCGTGCGGAGGGCCAGGGGCACCAACGAATCACTCATGATGGCGTCCAGCCGACGCAGGTCGGCTGGATTGGCCGGGCCATCGACCGGCAGCCTGTCGAACAAGTCCTGAAGTTCGCCTGCGATGGCGGCGGTGTCCACCTGCGCCACGGGGATGACCCGCCCCCCCGTGTCGGGCGCGGTCCCGCCGCCCGCCGTGTCGCGGTTCCGTCCCGGCCGCTGCCCGCCGCCGGGCTGGCCACCGGTTTGCTGGGAGTCGGGTGTCGCCACCGACGCGGTGTCGAGTCCGGTCTCCGGCTCGCCGGAGCTGCCGAACGCCTTGAGCGCCGCGTAGCCGCCACCGGTGACGATCAAGACCGCCATCGCCGCGATCGCTGCCACCGGTGCCTTCTTCCTTGTTGGCGCGGTTGGCGACGGAACCTGGGGCTGCGGTGTCGTTGGGGTGGCCGGGGTGGGTGCAGTCGAGGCCGCCGTGCGCACCCGGGTCGGGGTGAGCGCCGGCGCGGTCGGCGCGTCCTGCGGACTGAGGATCTGGGTGGCATCCTCTGTCGGTGCTGCGGTCGCGGCCGCGCCCATGCCGGCCACCGCGCTCGACACGTCGTGCGCGAACTCGACGGCGGTGGCGTACCGCTCCGACGGCATCCGTCCCAGCGCGTGCCGCACGGCTTCCTCGAGTGCCGTGGGGAAGACGATGTCCGGACGCGCCACGCCCAGGGGTAACGGGTCGTCCGTCAGCCGCTTGATCATCATCTCCTGGGCATTCGCGGCCTGGAAC
>JAOUDR010000114.1 GCA_029859185.1 Gemmatimonadota bacterium | reverse complement strand
AGCGGCCGATCCATCCACCGCGGATGCTCTGCCCGCCCCACTCGACCGCCGGGTTGCTCCAGTACTCGTACTTCAGAAAGCCCCCGAGGACCTGGGAAGGCGCCTCCTTCTCGCCCTTCAGGACGACGCCGCCGAGGGTCCCGATGGCGGTGAGCCGCGACAGTCGCCGGGACTCAGCCTGGGCCTTCTGCGACCCGATCTCGCCCTGGACGAGGAAGTGGGAGAAGGGCTTGTTGGTGATCTCCTGGAGCATGTCGCCGTGCCAGAGGCGGAAGAGCGCGAACGCCCCTTCACTTGAGTTGTCGCTGCCGAAATCGAACGCGCTCTTGTCGCCGATACGGCGGTAGCCGACATCCAACGCCGCTTGCACGAAGCTCGGGCGCCACTCCGGCGGATTCTCCACGACATCGTTCATCTGGCCCCGAATCAGCCGATTGAACCCGCGGATCGGATTCAGCAGCGTCGCACCGATTTCGCGGAACACGCGCTCGGTGCCTGTCGCCGTGTTGTCGAGCGTCAGCGACGAGGCCCGATAGAGCATCTCGCCGAGCGCAATCCCGCCAAGGCTCGTCATCCATAGATCGTTCGGCGCCGGCGCCCAGGCCTCCCCGAACAGCTCCCACATGAGGCTGCCACCGAACGCCCAAGGCACCGATTCCCAGAACCCGTACCCGTTGGTTCGGGCGGCGTTGAAGTACAGGTTGCCGTGATAGGGATGGGAGAACTGGTTGTTGAGGAACGCGTTCTCGTCCCACTGCCAGGGGTTCTGCAGATTGTCGTACCAAGTGTCGGGGGTGATCTTCGCCCACACCTCCCCGCGTACCACGTTGTTGAATATGAGCGGAACCGCCTGCACGATCATCAACTGGGCAAAGGCCCACCCGAGGTGTTTTGGCGGGTTGCAGTCCGGGCACGCGGTGGCACGCTGTGCCGCCGTGCTGTCCGGCACCATTCCCAGTGACAGTCTGGGTACCACTGTCGGAAAGAGCGTTTCCGCTGGCCGCTGTGCCAGCGCGGCACCGGCGCTGAGCGAAAGGGCGAGCACACCGGGAAGAATCCCCCTTACGACGCTTCGCACCATTACCACCCTCCTCGTGGAGTCACAACACAGCAGCGGTCGTTGCGCTGCGACACAACCTATCAGCCGGAACCGGGGACCGGAACGGCAGCCCCGCTGCCTCACCACGGGGGCAGCCGTCGGCCGAGGGACGTCTCGGCGGCTCTCCACCTGTGGCTGGCCCGCCATAAAAACGTGATCCGTGTCACCGTTTCGATTGGCGCCGCAGATGTAAAACATTGTAGCGCAGCGACTTAAGCCGTTTTGCAGTGTTTGGCCCCTGGCGTGCCACTTGCGCTGAGGAAGATTCCCGTTGTCGCAGTTCTCCACTCAACCTCTGCAGGAGGTTACACCATGTCTGTCGTACCGCGGCTGATGACGGCGCTGACGGCGCTCGCGTTGTGCGGGGTACTCGCGAGCCCGGCCACTGCCCAAGTCAGCGCATCCATCGACGCCACCGCGACGGTGACAAACGGGTTCCAAGTCCTGACGATCAGTGGAACCCAGGACCTCCAGTTCGGCACCCTGGACGCCCAGGCCTGCACCTCGACCACCGGCCCCTGCGCGAACGTCACCGACGGCCGTTTCGAGATCACCGGTGAGCCGACCCAGAACGTCAACGTGGACTTCACCCTCCCGACGACGCTCCTCGGACCCGGTGGGGACCTCCTCAACGTGAGCTTCGGTGCCACGGACGGAAAGGTGCTCACCACGGGAACGACCACGGTGAGTTCCACGTTCGACCCGACTGTCACGCAGGTGGTGCCGATCGACGGCGGCGGAGACCTGTGGATCGGGATCGGGGGGTCGGCCACGACCCGCCAGGATCAGACCGACGGGTTCTACACCGGCACGATCACGCTGACGGTGTCGTACCTCTAGCCGGTCCCATGGCCGGGGCCATCGATCTACGGCGTGCCGGCGCCCCACGCGCCCGTGGGGTGCCGGCGCCCCCCGCGCCGACCCTCAGTATGCACGCCGCGTTCGCCCTCGCCGTGATGATCGGGGCCGCGCTCCCCGGATCTGCCCTCACGCAGGCCCGCGAGATCCCGCCCGGTCCGTTCATGGCCATCGCGCGGCGCGACCTCCGGTTCGGGGACGTGCTCCCAGGCATCCCCGAGACCGTCCGCCCCGGCGACCTGCAGAGCGCGGGTCAGTTCGAAATTCACGGCGTACCCGAGGGCATGGTACGGATCGAGTTTCTGCTCCCCGACGCCCTCGTATCGGCCTATGGTGCCGTGCTCCCACTCGAGTTCGGCCCGTCGGACGGCTACGCGGATTTCAGCCGAGGCCGTCCGCCGCGGGGCCTGATCTTCGATCCCCGCACGCCGCTGGTGGCCATTCTGGGACCCAACGGGCGCCTGACCGTGCGACTCGGCGGGACGGTGCTGCCGGCGCGCGATCAGGCCGGCGGCAAGTACGTCGCGACGATCGCCCTTACCGTCTTTGACCTGGGGAGTTGACGATGCCCCGACGCCTCACCCGCTGGATCGTTGCAGCCGGCATCGCCGCGGCCCTGCTGATTCCTACGGTCATCGGTGCCGTCTACGTCTCTCCGACGGCGCTGTTCCTCGACGACGACAACCGCAATGGACAGCTGACGGTCGGGAATCGCGGCACCGAGGCCGAAGAAGTCAGCATCGAGCTTCGATTCGGGTTCGTCGACGCCGACTCGTCCGGGACACCCTTCATCAGGTTCATCGACGACCCTGGACCGGAGTTCCCTTCCGCCACCGAGTGGCTGGGCGTCTACCCCCAGCGCGTCCGACTCGCGCCGGGCGAGAAGCGAACGGTGCGCGTATTCGCCCGCCCGCCCGCCGACCTGCCGAATGGTGAGTACTGGTCCCGGTTGATCGTCTCCGGACGGCGCGCCGCGATCGATGTTGCCACGGGAGACTCGTTGGTTCGGGCCGGCGTCAACGTCGAGGTGCGCCTCGTCACCTCGGTGACGTTCCGCAAGGGCGCGGTGAGCACGGGCCTCACACTCCACGACATCGCCGCCACGCCCTACGCAGATTCGCTCGTCGTGCGCACCGGCATGGAGCGCCGGGGAACGGCGGCGTACCTCGGCACCGTGTACTTCGAGGTGCTCGATCAAGGCGGGGCGATCGTACGGGAGTGGGCGACGCCCGTCTCGGTCCACGTCTCGGTCACGCGTCGCTTCGTCTTCCCCCTCGAGCCGCTGCCCCCGGGGACGTACACGCTCCGCCTGCGCGCCGAAACGACGCGGCCCGACATCGCGGAAGCGCGGGTGCTCCCCGCACGGACCGTGACCTATGCCGTGCCGCTCACCGTCGAGTGAACGGAACGACCCGCCGTGACTGGTGCTTTCGGCCTCCGCGTGATGATGCCCCGCAGCGTCGGGGTCTGGCTGCTCGCGTCCACGTTGCTGGTGGCCGTCGGCCCGGCGGTGCAGGCCCAGCAGGACACAGTGCTTGCGGAGGCCGCGGTGGAACTCGCGTTTCTCAACGGGCCCGCCGAGATCGTGCCCGCCCTCGTCTACAACGGCACCATGCTCCTCCCGATGCATCGGTTCTTCGTGATGGCGGAGATCCGGGTGACGGCCTTCGCCCTCCGGGATTCGCTCGTCGCCGTCCTCGAGCCGTTGGGCCAGACCGTGCACCTCCACCCGGACCGGGGCGAGCTCGTTCTCGGTGACACGATCGTCGCCCTGGCCTCTTATGACGCGGTCTGGTGGGATGGTGACCTGTTTGCCCGGCCGGAGATCTTCGAGCGCGTCCTCGGCGTCGTCGTCGACCTCGACTGGATCACGCTCTCGGCCCGCGTCGGACGGACGGCCGGGCTCCCCATCGTGCGGCGGGCGCGACGCGAGCGCCAACGTGCGTGGATCACACGCGCCGGCAAGCCGGTCCCGCTCGTGCTGTCCCCGCGTCGACCGACGGCGGGCGGGGCCGTTCTGAACTGGTCGCTGACCGGATCGACGGGAGTCAGCGACTACTACACGCTCGATCTCGGCCTCGGAGCCCAGCTCGTCGGCGGGAACCTCACCGTTCGGCCGGGATTCTGGAACGTCGGGAACCGGAATGGCTCGGAACTCCGCGCGTCATGGGAGCGGGCCTGGCCGCAGCGGGAGTGGGTTCGCCAGGTACGCGTTGGGGACGTGCAGTCCAATGGACGCCGGGCGCAGCTGATGCGCGGGGCTGTCGTGACGAACGCGCCGTTCGTGCGCTCGTCGGAATTCGACGTCGAGCAGATCGTTGGCAGCTTGCCGCCGGGCTGGGAGGTCGAGCTGTACGACCGGGGACGACTCCTCGGGTACGGGACCGTCGACGCCGTCGGCGCCTTTCAACTCCCGCTCGAAGTCCGATACGGGCAGAATCCGTTCGAGCTCGTCATGTACGGCCCGACGGGCGAGGTCATGCGCCAGAAACGCACGATTCGTGTTCCCTTCAGCCGTCTCCCGCAGGGGCGCTTCGAGTACGCCGCTGCCTTGGGCCAGTGCCGCTACGAGCCGTGTGACGGCATGCTCAGTGCCGATACGCGGTACGGCCTGAGCAGCTGGATGACGCTGCAAGGAGGCACGGACGTGTTCGCCAAGGACGGCGGTGGAACCCTGTGGCAGCCCTATGCCGTGGCGTCCGCGGCGATCACGCGCTCGGTGAGCGTCACCGGTGAAGCCGTCGTCAACGGCCACCTCCGCGGCTCCGCCAACTACGAGCCATCGCCGGATCTGCGGATCACGCTCGCGCACACCGATTTCGCCGAGGCCGGGCGGGCCTTCTCCGGCAGCTTCGTCGAGAACCACCGGACCGAGGTCAGCGGCTTCTGGCGGCCCGGCCCCATGCGTGGCACGCTGTACTTCCAGGCATTCGCCGTCCGCTCTGCCCAGGCGACGGCTACCCGGACGATCGCGCGGGTCTCTGCGACCACCCAGGTCGGGATGCTGCGGTACACGGCAGGCGTGCGTCACGACGGGACGTCGCAGTTGAATCTCCCCACCCTCAACCGTGTCGCCTTCGACGCCAGCGCCGATGCGATCCTGCCGTGGCGGAACCGGTGGCTGCGCGGCACGAACGTGCGGGGCGAGGTGAGCGTCGACCCCTCCGCCGGCCTGGCTGCCGTGGCCGCAACGGCCGGTCGCCTCATTGAGCGAAGCGTCCGCGCGGACGTCGGCATCGGGTGGTTCCGTGGCGGCGGTTGGGGATTCACACTGGCATTCACGACGGCCCTGTCCGGCCCCCGCTTCGGGATTCGCAGCCAGTCGAACACGCTGGCGGGAACCAGTGGGCTTGCGTTCGTGAACGGGTCCGCGGTCTATGACACCCGCCAAGGCACCGTGCAATGGACGGACGGGGCCGACCTGGGTCGGGCCGGGATCAGCGGCATCCTCTACCTCGACGAGAACGGCAACGGGGTGCGGGACGAGGGCGAGCGCGGCCTCCCCAACATCCCCGTCCAGGTTGGCGGACGGGGGACGCAGACCGACGCGTTGGGCCAGTTCACTGTCTGGGACCTGCTCCCCTTCGAGGCCGTCGACATCGTGGCCGACTCCCTCGCGTTCGACGATCCCCGAATGATCCCGGGCGCGCCACTGCTCCAGGTCCGACCCGCGCCGAACAGCTTCGTCACCGTCGACGTCCCCGTCGTCGTGGGCGCGGAGGTCAGTGGCTATGTCCTCCTCGATGGCGTGGGGCTCGCGGGAATCCCCATCGTCCTGCGAGAGTTGACGACGGGCGCCGAGTTCTTTTCGGTGACGTATACGGACGGCATCTTTTACCGGGCGGGTGTGCCCCCCGGGGAGTATGAGGTCACCATTCGGGATACCGACATGGAGCGGCTGGGAGTGTTCGTGATGCCGCTCCATCTGTTCATCCCGCCGGGCGTCGGGGAGAAACGCTACGACGATCTGGCGATCGTGCTCGAGCGCCTCGACGGGTGAGGACCCGGAGGGAGTCGCCCGATCTGTACTGCGAACCGGTCCGGGGTATAGTACGAAGAACACGCGAACCATGACCGTGGCGGTTCGTGGTCGCTCAGCCGGTCGAGGAGTTGCCGTAGTGGCAATCCAGGGAAGTCTCGAAGAAGCGCCGCTCCCGGACGTTCTCCAGCTGTTGTCGCTGGGGAAGAAGACCGGATGTCTCTCGCTCACCGAGCGGGAGTTGCAGGGCGAGATCTGCCTGGACAAGGGGATGGTGAGCCACGCTGCCGTCTTTAGTCGCCGGGACCGGCTGGGCGACATGCTGGTCCGCACAGGCCGGATTACGCAGCAGCAGCTCGATGACGCGGTCGCGGTGGAGCAGCGCGAGGGACACCACGTTTCGCAGACGCTCCTCGCGTCCGGCCAGGTCGAGCGCACGGAGCTCGAGCGGTTCGTCCGGGCGCAGGTCGAGGAAGCGGTCTACTTCATGTTCACCTGGCGGAGCGGCTCCTTCGCCTTCACGAGCAGCGTGCGGCCGAAGCGCCAGGAGTTCCTGGTCGCGATCAACCCCGAGGGTCTGCTGCTCGAGGGGGCGCGTCGCGTCGATGAATGGAGCTTGATCGAGAAGAAGGTCCCGTCACTCGATCTCGTGTTCCAGATCGACCGTGCACGACTCGACGGCGCGCCGACCCTGACGCCCGAGCAGCAACAGATCGTCCCCCTGATCGACGGCACCCGCGACGTGCACGGCATCATCGAGCGCACGGGAATGACGGAGTTCGATGTCGGGAAGGCGATCTACGGACTCATCACGGCGGGGTTCGCGAAGCTCGTCGAGCGGCGCGCCGCGATGCGACACCTCGACTACCGCGAGCTGCTGGCGTACGTGGTACGGGAGGCGGAGTTCGCCGAGCCCGAGCGGCGCCGGGCGGCCGCGCGCCACATTGCCGATTGCGCCACGTGCAGCCAGCGCCTGAAGACGATTCACGTGCGGCGCACCGGGACCATTCCGACACTCAGCACCCAACCCGACCAGCCGGCAGCGGCAGTACCCGATGCCGTCACCACCGAGGTCACCGCGGCGGAGGCCACCTTGGCTCCGGGCGGCGTCGAGCGGCGGGTGAGCGATCGCCGCATGCGCGACGATCGCCGTGCGGAGGAGCGTCGGCAGGGCGAAGAGCGCCGGCAATCCCGTTCCCCGGAGTGGGAGCAGCCGAGTCGCGATCGCCGCAGCGGGAGCGACCGACGGGCTGAGGGGCGGCGCATCTCGGAGCGGCGCGTGGCGGCGGGAGGACGGGAGAGTGCCGCGATCGTCGCCGCGCGGCCGCTGACGTTGCCTCAGCGGTCGCGGGGTGGCGAGCGCCGGGTCACCGGGCCACGACGGATTCGACCGTCGGGATTGGATCAGGCCGCACCAGCGCAGCCCAAGCGGGACACCGGTGACGGGATTCGGCTCAGGCCGGCCGACGACACGCCTGCGGTCCCGGAGATCGTCGCACCCACCGCCGAACGCTCGCCGGAGCCGCCACCCGTCCCGAACGACGCTCCGCCGGGACCGCGGGCCGCAGCGGTCGACTCCCATTCCGAGGACGACGCGGAGGACGTCCCGACCGCGCAGACGACCGAGGCGCGCGCGCGAGCCCCTGCGGAGCTCCGAGCCCGAGCCGAGCGAACGGAGAGGCGGGAGGCCGCTCCACGCCCCAAGAGGGACCGACGCAAGGAGGCCGAGGTACCCGACCTGCCCGTCGAGGCCGCGGTCAAGACGGAGCGGCCACGGGAACAGGAACGCGTTCCCGCAGCGCCGGCGCTGGACAGCCTCGCGACAGTCGAGCAACGCGGCGAAGCATTGCCGGCAGGCACGACGGCGCCCCCACCAACCGAACAGGCCCCGGCCGCGTCGATCATGCCCGAAACGGATACCACGCCCGCACCGCCGCAGCCCCCCCCGGCAACGGTCCAGCCGCCTCCGCCGCC
>JAOUDR010000113.1 GCA_029859185.1 Gemmatimonadota bacterium | reverse complement strand
CTCCTTGGGGGCGAGCAGGAACCGAAGGCCACCGCCAACCGACGTCTTGAGTCCGTCGAATCCGAGGTCGCCCAGGCGGGGCGCTACGCGGCCCGTTTCGGCAAAGCCGACGAGCCCGATCCGCCAAATCACGGGGAGTCGGTACTCGGCCTGGAGCGCGACGAGCACCAGATCGCGAAACCGTCCTTGGTAGTAGCCACGGAGCAGGACGTCGCCGCCGAGCTGCGGCAGCAGGTCGAACGGCGGGGTACCGGAGCGGATATCGCCGTACGCGCGCAGCGCCAGCACGTGGCGTTTTCCCGGCGAGAGATAGCCACGGAAGTCCACCCGCACGCCGGCGTAGCCGAAATCGCTCCCGAGCGCGGTAGCCGCGCCTAACAGGCCGACCTGGTGGTACTGACCGGCGGTGGGATAGATCGTGTTATCCCGCACGTCACGGGTGAGGAGCAACGTTGCCTCGATGATCCGCCCGTCCTCGGAGCCGGGGACGGTGCCGGTCACCAGCTGTCCCGTGTCCGAGACTTCACGGAGTGTCCGATGGGCGACCTGCACACGGCCGCCGACGAACCATCCGTGTGCCACTTCGCGGAGCACCTCCCCCAGGATCGCGAAGGTGAGGGGTGTGTAATCTTCCTCCGCACTGTCGGGCGTCGCGTTACCGATGCCCCAGAACGTGGTGGGGAACTTCGTGGCCGACAGTCCTCCCGCGAGGCGGAGCGCCCCACCGGACAGGTACAGCCGGGTGCTGACCGCAGTCACGATCTGTTTCCGGGTCGTGTAGATGGCGAAGCCGCCGATCTCGGACGGAGGGACCGATCGCGGCGTGGCCCCGGGCCGGAAGTAGTACGTGCCCAGCAACCCGAACCCGAACTTGGTCTCCGGTTGGTAGAACAGAATGGGAAGCGGCACGATCGTGCTCCCATCCTGGTCGAGCGCGGAGTCCGGCGGGGTGGTGTCTTGTGCCCCGGCCGAATCCGCCAACGCCAGCTGTCCGACCAGCAGTGCCGGAATCAAGAACGAACCTCGGTGCGACGGCCTCATCTGGTTCATTCCCGGTGCGGAATTGGAAACCAACCTACTGCCTCACCGACCGTGCGGGGAGACGGAAGACGCCGCCCGCGACGCGGGCGTGAAACCGCGGCGGCTGCCTGCCTTCCGGCCGCTGGTCCCGTGCGCCTATCTTGCGGTCCCAATGCCAGAAGCGCGAGTGCCAGAATCACGCCGGGCGGACGCCATCGGGCAGGGCCCGTCGGGGCTCGCCGGCCGGGTGTGGCGGTCCATCGTGCGGGCGCCCCTCGCGCCGCGGACCGATCAGGAGCGCAAGTGGGCCATGGTGCAGAACTTCGTGCTGCACTTCCGACCCGTTCGCGTACCCGTGAAGACCCTCGCGTACACGCACACCCTCGGGCTGGGCGGCATGTCGCTGGTGCTGGTGATGGTGCTGATCGGCACCGGGGTCCTGCTGATGTTCGGCTATGAGCCCGCTCCAGGTCGTGCCTACGACTCCGTCCAGGCGCTCGAGACCGTGACCACGTTCGGCGGCTTCGTGCGGGGCGTGCATCACTGGAGCGCGAACGCGCTGATCCTGATCGCCGTGCTCCACCTGCTCAGGGTCTTCTTCACGAGCGGCTTCCACGCGCCCCGCCAGTTCAATTGGGTGATTGGCCTCGGTCTCCTGGCGTGCATTGCGGCATCCAACTTCACCGGATACCTGCTCCCCTGGGACCAACGGTCGTTCTGGGCCATCACGATCACGACTGGGATGCTGAGCTACGTCCCGCTGATCGGCGGATGGTTGCAGCAGGTTGCCCGGGGGGGTCCGGATATTGGGCGGGCGACACTCATCATCTTCTATACGCTTCACACGACGGTCGTGCCGGTGCTGATACTAGGCCTCGCGGCACTGCACTTCTGGCGGATTCGGAAGGCCAGAGGCGTGGTTGTCCCGCGGGCGCCAGGGGAAGCTCACGATCCACAGCCTGAGAGAGTGCTGGGGCTGCCATTCCTCTTGATGCGTGAGTTCGTGGTGGCGCTGGTGCTCGTGGCGGGGGTCTTCACGTTTGCCGCCCTCGTTGCCGCACCGCTCGGCGAGGTCGCCAATCCGGGTATGAGTCCGAACCCGGCAAAGGCACCATGGTACTTCATGGGCCTGCAGGAACTGCTGCTGCACTTCCACCCGGTCTTCGCGGTCCTCATCGTGCCGGGTGCTGCCGTGCTGCTGCTCCTTGCCATCCCGTATCTGCGGTATGAGGACGATCCGTCCGGCATCTGGTTTGTTTCGAATCGTGGACGCTTGATGGCGCGGCGAGCCGCGATGGCGGCGTTGCTGCTCACGCCGCTCTTGATCGCGCTGGACGAGTGGGTGCTCGATGCATCGAAACTGCTCCCGACACTGCCGGGATTCGTCACGGTGGGGGTGCTGCCGGTGACCGTGCTGACCGTGTTGGCGTGGGTCACGTGGAAACGCGAGCGTGCCCGTCCCGGAGCGACCCGGAACGAGATGGTATTGGCCGGGTTCGTGTTCGGCGGCGTCACGTTCGCGGTGCTCACCGTGGTGGGGGTCTGGTTCCGGGTGGGTGGGATGGCGTTGGGCTGGGCCGGATGGTAAGCGTGGCGAGCCGAGCGGGAGGGATGGTATGACGCGCCGTCCGAAGCGTGGTCGCAAGCCGCCCGATCCATCGGCCCCGGCAGGCGCCGATAGAGCCCGGACGGGTCCTCCGGACCCACCTGAGGGCGGGCCGCCGCCCTCGCGACGCGCGTTCCTGTGGAAGGCGTGGCTGGGGCTCGCGGGACTCGCCGTGATCGAGCTGATCTGGGTGGTGGTGGACTCCCTGCGGCCTCGCCGGCGGGACGTGGCCACGGCGGACGTGGTGGTGGTGGCCGGGCCGGTCGATCACTTTGCGCCGGCATCGGTCACGGCCTTCCCGGCCGGGCGGTTCTACCTCGTGCGAACGGAAGAGGGGGGCTTTCTGGCGGTCTCGCGCGCGTGCACCCACCTCGGCTGTACGGTGCCCTGGTCGTCGGAGGAGTACCGGTTCGTCTGTCCGTGTCACGGATCGGCGTTCGACCTCCATGGGGACGTCGTCAATCCGCCCGCGCCCCGCGCACTGGACCTGTTCGAGGTACGCATCGAGAACCACATCGTGAAGGTGAATACCGCGAATGTGCGGCGCCGCCGCGCCTTTGATCCGCAGCAGGTGACTTGGGCGTGACCACGCCCGCACCGACGAGCGGACCGCCTGCCGGCGACGAACTGGAAGTGGGACTCCGGCGCTGGTTGCTGCTGGGTGTGGCCGCCACGGCGGTGCTACTCGCGTCGGTGCCGGTGTACCTGGTCCGCGCAAACGTCACCGCGTCAACTGCCCAGGCCGACTCGACGACGGCCGCCACATTCGTGGGGCGGGCGGCGTGCGTGGACTGTCATGCGGCGGCGGACTCCGCATGGCAGCGCTCGAACCACGACCTCGCCATGGCCCTCGCCACTGACGCCACGGTGCGCGGCGATTTCGGCGACGTCGTGTTCGAGCGGAGCGGTATCACGTCCCGGTTCTTCAGGGCGGGCGACGCGTTCATGGTGCGCACCGAAGGTCCGGACGGAGCGATGCGCGATTTCGAGATCACGTACACCTTCGGCTGGGAACCCCTGCAGCAGTACCTGATTGCCTTTCCGGGTGGGCGCCTCCAGGCCCTGTCGATTGCGTGGGACGTCGAGCGAGAGCGCTGGTTCTACCTGTATCCTGATCGGGATATCCCCGCGAGCGACTGGCTGCACTGGACGCGGAACGCGCAGAACTGGAACGGCATGTGTGCGGAGTGCCACTCGACCAATCTGATCAAGGGCTTTGACGCCGCTACAGACACGTACGCCACGACCTGGTCCGAGATCAACGTCAGCTGTGAGGCCTGCCACGGCCCGGCGTCACGGCACGTGGCGTGGGCGGAGCTGCCACCGATGGCGCGAGGGGACGCCGCGAACTACGAGCTCACGGTCCGCACGGGCGACATCTCCAACCGTGAACAGGTGGCGCTCTGCGCTCCGTGCCATTCGCGCCGAACCGAGCTGGGTGACTACGACCATCGCGGCCAGGAGTTGATGGACCATGTGATCCCGGCCGTGTTGGAGGAGGGGCTCTACCACGCCGACGGTCAGATCCTGGACGAGGTGTACGTCTACGGCTCCTTCCTGCAGAGCAAGATGTACCGCAACGGCGTGCGATGCACCGACTGTCATGATGCGCACAGCCTCGCGTTGAAGGAAGAAGGCAACGCATTGTGTGGGCAGTGTCACCGGCCCGACACCTACGACAGTGCCGAGCACCACTTCCACAAGAAGATCTTCGAGGGCAAGCCGAGTGACGGTGCCCTGTGCGTGAAGTGCCACATGGTCGAACAGCCGTTCATGGTGATCGACTGGCGGGCGGACCACAGCTTCCGGCTGCCGCGACCGGATCTGACGCAGGAGATCGGCGTTCCCAACGCATGCACGCAGAGCGGCTGCCACGACGATCGCCCGCTGTCCTGGTCCATGCGGGCGTATACGGAGTGGTATGGCAAGGCGCGACGGCCGCATTATGGACAGTTGTTTGCCGCCGCCCGGGCCGGCCGGACCGGTGCTGACGTTCAGTTGATACGGATTGCGCGTGATCCGCTCTATGCCGAGATCGTGCGGGCGACGGCGTTGAGTCTGCTGGCGCGGTACCCGAGTGCGGAGGCGACGGAGATTTTCAACCAGGCGTTGGTGGAGGAGGAGCCACTGCTCCGGTACACGGCCCTGACGAGCCTGTCGGCACCGTCGGACGCGCGGTACGTGGAGCTGGTCGCTCCGCTGCTGCTCGACCCGGTCAAGGCGGTCCGCATCGAAGCGGCGGCTCGGCTGGCAGCCGTCCCGGACGGCATGCTGCAGCCGTACCAGCAGGAAGCACTTGCCGCGGGGCTCGGGGAATACCGGCGGGCCATGACCTACTCGCTCGACTTCGCATTTGCCGGCCACAATCTCGGCAACCTCGCCACTCGGCTTGGCGACCAGGTCGAGGCCGAACGGTACTACCGCGCGGCGGTGGCCGTTGACGATCTGTTCTTCCCCGCCAAAGTGAACCTTGCGATCCTGCTCAACAGCGCGGGGCGCAACGACGAGGCTGAGCAGTTGCTGCGGGCAGTCGTGGATGCGTATCCCGAGGAGTACGAGACGGCGTACTCCCTGGGCCTCCTCCTGGCGGAGATGGGCAACGTGGAAGAGGCCGTCACGTACCTGGGGCGCGCCGCGGCCGGGATGCCGGAGCGTGGTCGCATCCAGTACAACTGGGGCCTGGCCTTGCAGGGGGTCGGGCGCCTGGCCGAGGCCGAGCGCCCGCTTCGTCGCGCGGTCGACCTGGAACCGAGCAACGTCGATTTTCTTCTGGCGCTGGGGGACCACTACCTGCGTCGTGGTCAGCCGCGGCGCGCTGTCGAGGTTGCGGATCGTCTGATGCAGGCCGCGCCCGCAAACCCGGTCGGCCAGCAGCTGCGGGCGGCAGCGGAACGGGCCGCCGCCGGACGGTAGGAGGATGACGTGAGCGCTTCGACCACCCCGCTCGACTCGACCGTGCGCTTCCACGAGATGCCGCCCGAGCGACGCCGATCCGTCGCTCGGTGGCTGACGGTGTGGGCTGCGATGCTGGTGCTGATCGTGGTGATCGGCGGCGTGACGCGCCTGACGGAATCGGGTCTCTCCATCACCGAGTGGGCGCCGGTCGCCGGAACGCTGCCGCCGCTCTCGGCGAGCGCATGGGACGCGGCCTTCGAGGCATACCAGCAGATCCCGGAATACCAGCAGCTCAATCGTGGGATGACGCTCGCCGAGTTCAAGCAGATCTACTTCTGGGAATACCTGCATCGACTGTGGGCACGCCTCGTAGGACTGGCCTTCGCGGTCCCGTTCGTGGTCTTCCTGGCACGGGGTGGCTTACCCCGCCGGCTCGTCTGGCGCTTGGCGACGCTCCTGCTGCTCACCGCAGGGCAGGGTGCCCTGGGGTGGTTCATGGTTGCGAGCGGTCTTGCCGAGCGCACGGACGTGAGTCAGTACCGGCTCGCGGCGCACCTGGGACTGGCGCTGGTGATCTACGTGGCGACCGTGTGGACGGTGGCGGATCTGCGGGGCGGAACGGCGGAACGGCGGAACGGCGGAACGAGCATCCGACAGACCGAGAAGCTCCTGACCTACGCGGGGATGCTGGTGGGGCTCGTGTTCCTGACGGCCATTGCCGGAGCGTTCGTGGCGGGGCTGGATGGCGGGCGGGCGTACAACACGTTTCCGCTCATGGGAGGGCGGGTGGTGCCTGGTGGGTACGGCACGCTGTCGCCATGGTGGCGGAACCTGTTCGAAAACGTGGCCGCCGTACAGTTCAATCATCGCCTGCTTGGCATCCTGTCCGTGCTCGGCGCGCTTGGTACCTGGGCATACGGCCGCAGGCTTGGCCTGGCCGCGAGGGCACAGCTGATGCTCATGCTGCTGCCGCTGGTGGCGCTCGCCCAGGCAACCTTCGGCATCGTGACGTTGCTCCTGGTGGTCCCGGTCGGGTTCGCCGCGCTGCACCAGACAGGGGCCGTGCTGCTCCTCACCGTGAGCGTTCTCCTCTACCACGAACTTCGGCTGGAGCGGGGGCGCGGGTTGGCGCCGCCTCCGGCACCCGTGACCGCATGATCCACCGACCCGGCGAGGCCGTGCAGGATCACTATCCGGAGGGGTTTGCCCACTGCTATGGATGTGGGCACCTGAACGAGCACGGTCATCAGATCCGGACCTTCCGCGATGGCCATGACACGGTGGCGCGGTTCGTGCCTCAAGCGTACCATCTCGCGCTACCGGGGTTCGTGTACGGCGGGCTCGTTGCATCGCTCATCGACTGCCACGGCATCGGCACGGCGGCCGACGCGGCATTGCGAGCGGCAGGGCGGGAGATCGGGGACGGCCCCACGCCGCGCTACGTCACCGCCGCGCTACACGTGAACTATCTCCGACCGACCCCCATCGGTGTGGAGCTGGAACTCCGCGGTCACGTGAAGCACGCGTCCGAGCGCAAGACCATCGTCGAAGTGACGGTGACGGCAGCCGGGGTTGTCACGGCGCAAGGCGAAGTCGTGGCGGTGCCGATGCCCGCGACGATGTTGACCGACCCGTGAGGTCGCGGCGGCAGCGCCGCTGAGCCAGCCCCCGGCTGTCGTTCAGAACCCGGCGAATGGGCCTGGTGCCAACTCTCTTGCCGTCTGGCCGTGCACGAACCCCAGCGCCGGCTGATTGCCGAGGAGTTGCATGCCTCGGTCGTCCGCCAGGAGCGCCGTTCCTTCCCGCAGGCTCAGCACAGGCATCGTGGGGTTGAGTTCCAGGAACTCGAGGAGCCGCTCCGACCGTGTCTCACCGCCGTGATTCGGGATTGCCGCGTCCGTGAAGTGCGGGTTGATCTGAAACGGCACGAGGCCCAACGCGTCGAAGCTGGGCGGCTCGACCACGGGCATGTCGTTGGTCGTCCGGATCGTGGGGCACGCGACGTTGCTGCCTGCGCTCCAACCGACATACGGCGCGCCGTCCTGCACCCGCTGCCGGATGGGATCGAGCAGGCCGAATTCGTACAGTCGGGCCAGGAGCCGGAAGGTGTTGCCGCCGCCGACCGCGATGGCGTCACACGCGCGCACGGCGGCAACGGGGTCGGGCGCGGCGTGAATGCCCTGGACCACACATCCGAATGGCTGGAATTGCTCCGCCACTTTGCGGACGAACTCGTCGTAGGAGAACCGGACTGCCGCAAATGGCACGAACAGGACGTTGCGCGCACCGCTCAGGTGAGCGCGCAGCCAGTCACCGGCGTGGCCGAGGAAGGTTCCGCCGAAGTTGGTGGAGTTGGAGAGGAGTAGTAGGCGCATCGTGGTATCCGTTTGCCGTTAAACCG
>JAOUDR010000112.1 GCA_029859185.1 Gemmatimonadota bacterium | reverse complement strand
AGTCGAGCAACGCGGCGAAGCATCGCCGGCAGGCACGACGGCGCCCCCACCAACCGAACAGGCCCCGGCCGCGTCGATCATGCCCGAAACGGATACCACGCCCGCACCGCCGCAGCCCCCCCCGGCAACGGTCCAGCCGCCTCCGCCGCCGGATCGGGGGCGCCCACCGGCTCGCACTACCGACATCGAGTGGCTGGTGAGCCCCGACGAGGCAAACCACCTGCTGCGCACCTCGCGCGTCGGACTCGCCGCACCCACGACCGAGGCAGACAGCGTCAAGCCCGGGCGCGCCGAGCGGCCCGCGAAGGCCAAGGCCGCGCCGCCACCGCAGGCGGAAGTGAACGCCAAGAAGCTCGATGCTGCACCACCCACTGCCACACCGCCAAAGGCCAAGTCGAAAGCCACGCCGGCTGCGGAGCGCCGGGCGCCGCGACCTCATGCGGAGGAGGTACTCAAAGACGCGGTGACCACGCCCGCGCCTGACGCACCGCAGTCGTCCCGCGATCGACGGGCTGGACACCCCGTGCGCGAGGTCGGCTGGGCGGCGGCGGATCATGTCGCGGTCCACCGCGATGTCGACGCGACCCCGGCTCGGACATCCCCCATTCGGTGGCTCCCCATCGCCGCCGCCGCGGTCGTGCTGATCGGCATTGGGTGGGTGGCACGGCCGCTCCTGCAGACGGGCAGTGGCACCCCGCCGGCGCCGACACCACAGCCGATCGCTCGCCTGGGCGCGGCGCCTACGCCGACGGCGGCGCCGGTCGAGGTGCCACCGGAGGAAATCACGACGCCCCCCGCGGACGTGGAATCCCCACCGCAAACGCCGGCACGAGCGGCCGCGCCTGCGCGCCCGGTGGCGCGCGAGGCGGCCCCGCCGCCGGTACGACAAGCCACACCCGCCGTGGCGCCACCTCCCGCGGTCGCAACCGTCCGCGGCACCGTCCGCGATGGAGCGTCCGGCGCCGCGTTGGCCGGTGTCCGGGTCACGATTCCGGGAACGGCGTTTTCCGCGACTACGGACGCGAGCGGGACCTACGCCTTTCGCGATGTACCCGCCGGCAGGATCACCCTGGAGATCGCCGCCGACGGACGCCTGCCGGGAACTCGGGAAGTCGTCCTGCGGTCCGGCGAGCCCGCGCAGGTGGATTTCGCGCTCACCCAGCCAGCACCGCCCCCCGAGACCGCTCCACCGCCAGCCGCGGTACCGACCGCAGCCCCACCTACCGCGGTAGCCGCCCGCGAGCCCGACGCGGAGCTCGAGTCCGGGAACTGGACGCTGACGGACGCCGCCACCGCGTCTGCCCGACTCCGAAACACGATCGCCACCATCCCCGAGCTCTGGGTCGAGAGCATCGCCATCACCGAGACCGGATCGCGACCGCGCGCGCGCGTGGCCCTGCTGACGCCCGCGGGTGAGCGCCTCGTGCTGACGGAAACGCGATCCGGTGCGCCGGTGATTGGCGGAACACCGCGCGTGACCGCACTGCGCATCATCCCGGGCAGCGATGCTTACCCCGTGACGACCGGGACGGCGAGCTTCGGGACCCTGCTCGTCACGGCAAAGACCACTCTGGACCCCGAAACTCTCCGATCACTGCTGACGAAGCTCGCCGAACTGGAATAGCGGTTACCACACCTCCCGGCACGCCACCGCACGCCCGGTGGCGTTGCGGCGTCCTCCGTTGCACCGTTCGTACACCCACATGACCGCGAGTTCTGCCATGCTCTGCACCCGAGCCCACCGTGTGGGCCCTCGCTTGCTCCTTGCGACGAGTCTCCTGCTCGCCACTGTGACTTCGCTCGTCGCTCAGCGAGCGCCCGATCTCCGCGCCCTCGACACCTACATCGCGCAGGCGCGTGCCGACTGGCGCGTTCCCGGCCTCGCGGTCGCCATCGTCAAGGACGGCCGGATCGTGTTCGAGAAGGGATACGGGGTCCGGCACCGGTTCGACGGCGGCACTGTGGATGCCCACACGTTGTTTGCGATCGCGTCCAACACCAAGGCCTTCACGAGCGCCGCCATCGCCTTGCTCGTGGAGGAAGGCAAGCTCGACTGGGACACGCGCGTCGTGGAGATCCTCCCGTGGTTCCAGGTCGCGGACCCCTACGTGACGCGCGAGATGCGGGTACGCGACCTGCTCTCGCACCGCAGTGGGTTTGGGACGTACAGCGGCGATCTCCTGTGGTATGGCACCTCGTATTCGGCGGAAGAGGTCGTCCGTCGTCTCCGCTACCTCGAGCCCGCGCTGGGGTTCCGCGAGGGCTATCGCTACAGCAACCTGATGTTCATCACCGCGGGCGAAGTGATCGCCGCCGCGAGCGGGATGCGGTGGGACGCCTTCGTGCGGACCCGCATCCTCGCCCCTCTCGCCATGACCGAGACCGTCACCTCCGTGGCGCAGCTCGCCGGCGTCACGAACGTCGCGACGCCGCACGGCGAGAAGGCCGATACGATCCGGCCGTTCCCGTGGGAGTCATGGGACGCCATGGGCTCGGCGGGCGCCATCATCTCCAACGTGCACGACATGGCGCAGTGGCTGATGCTGCAGCTCGGCCGGGGCGAGGCTAACGGTGTGCGTCTGTTCAGCGACACGCAGTCACGCACGATGTGGACACCACACATCATGAGCCCGGTGAGCTCCGGAACCGCCGCCCGTTGGCCGTCGACTCACTTCATCGGCTATGGACTGGGGTGGAGCCTGCGCGACTATCTGGGACACGAGATCGTCATGCACGGTGGTGCCTACGACGGCATGTACTCCCAGGTCCTCCTGGTCCCCGAAGAGCGGCTTGGCCTCGTGATCCTCACGAACGCGATGACGAGCGTGCAGAGCGCGCTGGCGTGGCGGATCGTGGACGCGTATCTCGGTGCGCCGGCCAGAGACTGGAGCCGGGGTTACCTGGACCGTGTGGGACCGTCCCCCGAAGCTGAACGCTGGGCCGCCTGGCGGGACGCCCGCGCCTCCGGCACCACACCGTCGCTGGCACTCGAGGCCTACGCGGGCACGTTCGGCGGGCCGCTGTACGGCAATGTGACGGTCGCGCTCGAGGACGGAAAGCTCGTGCTGCGGCTCCTGCCGGCGGCGGACCTCGTTGGGGATCTCACGCACTGGCATCGGGACGTCTTCCGGGTCCACTGGCGGCGCGAATTCCCATGGTTCGGGGACGGCCTCGTCCAGTTCGTGTTGAACGCCGAAGGGGACGTCGATCAGGTCAAGATCGACGTCCCCAATGGTGACTTCTGGTTCACCGAGTTGGAACTGCGGCGAACGCCCTAGGGATGCCTACTTCTTGAGCAGTGCCTGGATCTCGGGCGGCAACCCAAAGACCGAGTCCGGAACCGTTACCACCTTGGCGCTGTCGACCGTGAGCACCTGATCGACCCCCATGGTGCGGACCACCGTCTTGAACGGTGCCTTCAGGCCGGCGAGCGCCCGGTAGTCCGAAACGATCGTGGTCGACTCCATCGGGCCCATCGGGCTTTCCTGTTGGCGTCGCGAGCCCACCTGGAGTCCCGTGGTCGTGTCGAAGAACTCGTTGTAGGACTCGCCCCACGTGGTCGTGACCTTCACGTTGTAGCAGGTGACTCCTTCGAACGTCTCCGTCCCCACCGTCTCGAGCGAGGCGATCATCTCCTCGGGATACAGGTTCGCGTACATGTCGGCGTTCTGTCGCATCTGCTGGAGTTGCAGGCTGTCCATCACCATCGGCCCCACCATCGGATTCATCATCCAGCCTGTCGTACCGTCAAAGCCCTGCCGCATCTCTCCGATTCCGGCAATGGCAACCGTGGCCAGCATCTTGTTGGGGGGCTGGGTGTAGACCTCGAGATCGCCGCTCAGGCCCTGGGCGGGGATCTCGAGCTTCATGAAGACGTGCAGCCCACCCTGGGCGAGGATGGCATCGCGGCCACCGACGGCCTCGATGAACCGATCGATGACCTCGCGCCCCGACGGCGGAGCGTCCTGGGCCAGGGTCGGAACGGCGGGCGCGCCCAGCAGCGCGCCACCCACGAGCAAGCACGACACGGACCGGAACATGGCAAGACTCCTCATTTCGCTTCGTAGGTGTCGATCCACGCGAGTGCCGCGTCCAGAACCGGATCGTGGCCCGCGAGGAGGTCCGCCCGCGTTGGACGGACGGGCTCATCCGGGATTACCCCGCGTCCCTCCAGCACGATCCCATCCGCCGTGACGAAATCGGCGATGGCGTGATACAGGACGTCCCCGTTGGGCAGCCGGTCGGTGACGGCGGGCAGCACCCCGCCAAGGGACGTCGAACCGAACACCCGCACCCGACCGATCGCCTGCATGCCGCCCGCGAACACCTCGGATGCGCTGCCACTGGTCTCGTCAATCAGAATGGCCACAGGGCCCGCAAACGGCTCGACGCGCTCGCTCCTCGGACTCACGAGCCGGGGATTCGCACGCATGTGCAGCGTGGACCGCCGGGTCCGGAAGTCGCCGAGCGAAATCCGCTCCGTCAGGAAGTGCCCGGCCACACCCAGCACCATCCCGCCTACCCCGCCACGGTTCCCCCGCAAATCCACGATCATACCATCGTACGCGCGGAAGGCATCCACGGCCTCATCCACCTGACGGATCAGCGGGGGCATCCAGAAGTTGAACCAGATGTGGCCCACGCGCCGATCCTGCGGCGTTTGGTGCTCGGATCGGGCGAACCGGGCGAAGAAGGTCGGCAGGTTGCCGAACTTCACGGGCTCGCTGGGCACCTCGCGGCGGACCAGGGTACGAACCTCCACGGCCCTGTCCCCGTTCTGGAGAGTCAGGGTCACCGACGTCCCGACCGCACCACCGATGCGACGCTCTGCCAAAGACCACAACAGGAATCCGTCGGCGTAACGCAGGTCCTGGGCGCGAATGCGCGTGAGGATCGGGGCCACCGAGTCGTCGTTCACCGCGACCAGGACCCATCCCGGCCGGATGCCCGACGAATCGGCGGGGCTCTTCGGCTCGATCGTCGTTACCACCAGCTCCTCGCCTAGCAGCCGGAGATCGAGGCCGACGTCGCCGGTAATCACGTCCGCGTTGTCCGCGGGCACGAGCGTGTCGGCGAATTCCTCGGGGATGAGCGAGAAGTGGGACTGCTGCAGGCGTCCGAGCATGTCGTCGATGACGCGCCGCAATGCGGCGGTGGAGGTGGCCCGCACCGCCTGCGGGCGCAGCTCGTCCCTGAGGGCGAGCCAGTTCACACCGTTGAACGTCGTGTCGAAGTGCGTCTCGTAGACCAGCTGCCACGCTCGATCGAACGACGCCAGGCCAACGACGGAATCGTACGCCGGCGTCGGTGTCACCGATGGCCGCGTGGAGCAGCCGGCGGCGAGCACCAGCGAAGCACCAAGTGCCGCGGCGCGCAGCCGACGTGCCATGATCGATTCTCTCACCACGGAGATATAGCCCCTCCCGTGCGGGCGGCCAACCTGATTTGGGACTGGTTCGGCCCGCCGCTACGCACCAGCCTTTTCTGGTCTTCCGGGCTCCGCGAGCGCTTGCGCCATGGTATCCTCTGAGTCCGCCTCGATGACCGCGCGGATCCGAGGCCGGTCGGCCACGAGCCGGGCCACGTCGGCCAGCACGGCCAGGTGGGCGGCCGGCTCCTCCGTCGGACTGAGCAGCAGGAAGACGAGGCTCGCCGGCCCGCCACTGCCCGGGAAGGTGATCCCTTCCGAGCTCCGCCCCAGGAACAGGCGCGGCTCATCCAGGAACTCGAGCCGAGCATGGGCGATGATCACGCCAGACGTGAGCTCGATCGCTGCTCCGCGGTCGCTGTGGAGCAACAGCCGGAGGATGTCGCGCCGACGCCCACGGTCGTCGGCGAACTCGCGCTCGAGCAGGGCGTCGAGCGCCCCATGGGCCGACTTCCCGGGTAGCGAGTACATCAGACGGGACCGGGCAAGTGCCGCCGGTAGCTCGACCTCGGCGTGCGGTGCGTGGGGCTCGGGATGCTCGGAGGGATACACCATCAGGAAGCTCTCCGGCACGAGCTTCGCGAGCCGCGCGGGCAGGCGCTGGAGATAGGGATCCCACGAGACCGTCCCGCGGCGGGCGCTCAGGACCACGACGAGGTCCTCGGGTTTGAGCATTTGCCGGAGCGTGTTGAGGGCGCTGCTCCATCCGGACACGCGGTTGCCCTTCAGCGGCGCATCCGGCTTCACCAGGCCGAAGGCCTCCAGGTATCCCGCTTCGGCCTGATCGATCACCAGCAGGTGCAGGCTCGCCCCGAGCCCGTTCGCCATGCGCTTGACCGTGCCGACGGCGTCCGGAAAGCCGGGATGGTGGTCCGACCCGGTCGCGAGCACCGTCACGATGCGACGGGTGGTGCTGAGCGGGTGGCCGAGCTTCGCGACGATGACCTGTTGCACGCTCAGGTCGAGCAGCTGATCGAGCACGCTCCCGAACACGCGTTGCCGCGAGGTCCGCCCGTCCCACCCGATGACGATCGTCGCCGTCCGCGTCTCGACCGCCCCGCGCACGATCCCACTGGCGAAGTTCTGATCCACGCGCGTGACCGGCTGCACCGTGATGCCGGCGCCGGCCGCGTAGGCGACCGCCTTGCTCAGCATCTGCTCGGCGTTGGCGATGTAGGCCTCCGCGCTCTCCCCTTCCTCCGGCACGACCGTCAGCGCGTAGAGCGGTTCGGTTGCCCGCGCGTCACGCAAGACGATCGCCAGATCGAGGAGCGCCGGGGCCGTCTTGGGATTCGACATCGGCAGCAGAATGCGGGTCGGAGCTTCCCCTCCTGTCACAGACTGCTGTTCTTCGGCCAGCGCCAGCGCCCGCCCGTGCCGTTCCAGCAGCCACGGCCCCAGGAACACCGTCACCGCCATCAGCACCACGACGCCGTTCTCGACGAACTCGTCGAACAGGCCGACTTCGTTGCCGATCAGCGCGATTGCCAGGGTGGCCGACGCGCGTGAGACCGAGAGGCCGAAGACCGCGCCACTCTCCGCCCGCGTCAGTCGGAACAGGAGACGCGTGCCCTCCGCCGCGAGCCACTTGCCGAGGATGCCAGCCACGAGCAGGGCGATCAGCACCTGCCACGCCCGGGCGCCGCTCAAGAACACGCGGATGTCCACCAGCATGCCGATGGACAGCAGGAAGAACGGGATGAGGAATGCTTCGCCCACGAAGTGGATGCGGTTGCTCAGCAGGCCGTTGCGCGGAATCAGCCGATTGAGCGCGAGGCCGACCAGAAAGGCGCCGATGATGGCCTCGACCCCCGCCAGCTTCGCGAGGAACGCACCGGTAAACAGGGCAGTCATGACGAACAGGAACGTGGCCGCGGTCCCGGTGGTCTCACGCCGGAAGTACCAGCGTGTCAGCCGTGGCAGGCCGAACACGACCAGCGCCACGAACGCCGCGAGCGATCCACCGAGCTGGATCCAGAACGCCGTGTCCAACGCGCCGCGCGTCGTCGACGCCACGACGGCCAGCACGAGCAGCGCGGCGGTGTCGGCGATCATCGTGCCGCCCACCGCAGACGTCACCGCGCCGTTCCGGATGATGCCCATGCTGAGTGCGAGCGGATACGCGACGAGCGTATGCGAGGCGAGCAGCGCCCCGAGCAAGACCGCGCTCGGGGTCTCGAACCCGAGCGCACGGCCGGCGCCGAAGCCCAGGAGCATCGGGACCCCGAACGTGAGCACCCCGAACGCGAGGCTCTGCCACCGGTGCCGCCGGAACCCGTGAAGGTCAATCTCCACCCCGGCCAGGAACATCAGGTAGATCAGTCCAACCTCACCGAGCAGGACGATCGTCTGGCCACGCTCGAGGACGTTGAAGCCGTGCGGCCCGAGGATGGCCCCGGCCACGATGATCCCGACCATGCCCGGCACGCGGAATCGTTCCACCACGTGGGGCGCGATGAGGAACGCCACCATCGCCAGGGCGAAGATCAACACCGGTTCGGTGACGGGCAGGGTGAGCGAGAATTCGGTAGCGAACATG
>JAOUDR010000111.1 GCA_029859185.1 Gemmatimonadota bacterium | reverse complement strand
GTGGTCGTTGTGGCGGGCGGGGCTGCACTTCAGGGATCTCAGAACGGATGGCGGCGAGGAACGGGAGGACGTGAGTACGTGAGCGTCCCCGATCCCTCGATCCGCCGAATCCTCAGCGCGCGTAGTTGATCGTGTAGGACTCCGAGCCGTGGCAGGTGGGGTTGCACGTGCCGCCCGTACCGGTCTGCGTATAGCTGTTGAGCCCCGGGCTCCGGCCCGTAACGATGAGGGTGGGCCGCGTCGCGGACCCGTGCGTCGTATGGCAGGCGTAGCAGGGTCGATTCCTGTCGTCCACGTGGAACGTGTGTCCCTTGTCGAACGTCGACGGATTGAATCGGCTGTACCCCTTGACCGTGTTGCTGGACTGGTCGTTGGCGTAGGTGTTGAAATTGTGGCAGTCGAAGCAGTTCTCACCCGACGACATCGTCCGGTTGCTGCTGCTCGCGGTGTAGGGCTTCTTCAGAATGTACCGGTTGACGGACCCGTGTGGCCCGCGCACCGCGGTATTGTCGCTGGTGTGACAGTCCGTGCAGAAGACCGTGCTCGCCGGCCCCCACCCGTTCACGAACGCCTCGGTTCGGATGTTGGGGTTCTTGCCCGCGGCCTCCACCGGGTGATAGGACGGGTTAGACGGGTTCAGGACGACCCCGAGATCCGTCTGCCCGGCCGGCTGCGTCGCATACGACGAGTGACACTTGAGACAGATCTCGTACTCCTTCGCCGGCGTCGCATCCGTGGCCGAGCGGAACGTGAACGTGGGGGTGCTGCCCGCCGCGCCATTCGTCACCGACACTCGGCTGACGCCAAGGAGGCGTGCCGAGGCCGCGGGCGCCGCCGGCGCGGCAGCGTCGGGGCGCGCCACATGCGCGGCGTGGCAGCTCACGCACTCGACCGTGCGGCTCCCGGACTGATCGGCGTAGGCCACCGGATGGTGGAAGATCTGCGTCGCGGTATTGGTCCCCTTCTGGAACTCCGCCTGAATGTCCGTGGAGGCAGGGGTGCCGTCGTGGCAGTTGTAGCAGAAGCCTTCCTGCTCCCCCGTCAGCGCGGGTGCCACGGCCGCCGCACCCGGAGGCGCGAGCATGTTGCGTTTCTCGGAGCCGTGCCCCGTGGCATGGCACCCGAACGCGCCGTCGCCGTAACAGCCGACTTCTGAGCCCAGGCTGACGCGGTTGTGGGCCGCGGACGCCCACCCCGAGCCATCGAGGCCCGGGACGGTCACCCCATCCGTGAAGGGTGTCGTGTTGCCGCCGGCCCCATCCGCGTCATGACAGGCGACGCAGAACGGGACGAGCACGCGTGCTTCCGTGGCCGTCGTATTCGGATTGCCCGTCAGGACGATGGCGGCGCTCACGATCCCCGGCTGGTCCACGTTCCACAGGCGCACGCGACCCTGCTGGTGCTGGCTCATCTCGTGGCAGACCTGGCAGTCGACGTCCGGCACCGAGTCCGGCACCTGCACGTGGTGGGCCAGCCGCACGAACTCCCCGACCACCGCGCGGCGCCCGCCCACGGGTACACCATCGCCATTGTCCTGCGCCGTGTTGTGACATCCGCTGCACCCGCCCGCGCCCTGGAATCCCGACTGATGCGTGTGGCAGTCCGTGCAGACGGCGCCGGCGTTGTGCTGCCCGGCCGTTCCCGTGTTGTTGTGCTGCGTGGTGACCGTGTGACAGACTTCGCAAACACCGTCGTACACGCCATCGGCGTCAGCGAACGAGTTCACACCGCTGCGCGCGGTAAAGACCACCGTCTTCACGCCGCTCGCCGGCGTCGTGACGCTCCGCTGGACCATGACGAGGTTGCCGAACGCTTCGCCTTCGTGGTTGTGGCACTCCCAGCACCCACTGGCCGTCGTGTGCTTGGGACCGTCGTGCACCGCGACGTTCTTGGGTACCGGGACGAGGACACCGTCCCGATCCACCTGCGCCGGCCCGGCACTGCCGTGGCACGACAAGCACAACGTCTCGACCACCTGATAGTCCCGGAGTTGTTCGGCGGCGGCGCCATGGAGGTTATGGCAGAAGTCGCAGCGGTGGGTTTGCTGCGCCGCGAGCCGTCCCGCCCACAACAGCAGGCCGACGGTGAGCCACCCGCGGGCGCTCATCGCGCGCCCCCGAGCCCGGACAGACGCGCTACGCCACCCCGGAGACTCGCGGCGACGACGAGGCCGCCCGTCTCGTCGAGGATGACGTCCGACGGCAGGCGAAGCCGCTGCGCGGCGCCCGAGATCTCCGCCACCAAGGTGAGCCCCGGCCGCCCGTACACGAGGACGGAGGATTGCAGCGCGTCGACGAGATAGACGCGTCCCGCGTCATCGACCGCGACGCCCTGGGGTCGCGAGAACGCCCCGCGGCATCCCGCGGCGGCACACGTCCCGTTCCCCTCGATGGCGCCCAGAAAGTCCCCCTCGTAACTGAAGATCTTCACCGCGGCTGGGATGGAGGCCCCGGGATTGCCGTAGTCGGATACCAGCACTTCGCGGCGCGCGGGATCCACCGCCACGCCAATCGGGCTCTCGAACGTGGCCCCGGCGCCGATCGCCCGCCGCGGCGTGCCGCCCGTCTCGAACACCTTCACGTCGCGCGCCAGCCCGTCCACGACGAAGACGAGACCAGCCGCCGCATCCACCGCCAGGTCGGACGGATACCCGACCCCACCGACCCCGCCGAGGGTCCCCGCGGGCTGGCCGAGATGATTGAACACCTCGACCGTCCGACGGGTGGCATTGCCAACGAAGAGTCGATCGCCGGCCATCCCGACGGCCAGGGGCGTGCCGTCGATGGCGAGCGCCTGATCGGGCTGGAGGGTCGCGGGATCAACGCGGAACACCGCCCGCTGCCGTGCGTCGGTGACGAGGAGCCAGCCGCCACCGGCACGCGCCACGCGGACCGGCGAGCGGAGGACGAGCGCATCGGCGCCGAGCGGGACCCCGAATTGCGGCGCGGGCCCGCTTCCGGTAGGCGTCCCCCCTGCGGGAGGGGCGTCCTCGGACGCCGGCGCCGCGTCCCCGAAGCATCCCGCGAGCGCCACGGACCCTGCCACGCAGGCAACCCACATCGACCGACCGCTCCGCCGTGGTCCCCGCGGTCCGACTGCGCCTCGAATGGCCGGTTCGTGCGTTGCGTTCACCAAGGAGATGGTCATTTGTGCACCGTGTGACAGTCCGTACAGCGTCCGGAGCGTGCGCGAGGATCGCCTGGCCGATGTCCCGGCGCCAATTGCACACCGGTGCGAACGCGCGGAGCACTCGCGGGCGCGGCGCCGCGATCGTGGCACATGGCGCACGCGACGTCTCCACCCTGCGCCCGAAGCAGGGTGCCCGGCTCGCCGCCATGGAGCCGATGGCATCCCGAGCAGGCAACGCCCGCATGCTGCTGCGCCGCCCCGCCGACCATGTTGTGGCAGCTCGCGCAGAGGGCGGCCTCGCGCTCCGGCCCCAGCAACGGTCCCTGCTGGTCGTGGGGGTCGTGGCAGCGGGAGCATTCGATACCCTGCTGTTCAGCCTCGCGCCGGCCGGCGGGCGTCAGGCGTCGTCCCCCGGCTACCGCCGAACCGCGCAGCGCGCTTGGCCCTATCCCGGGCTCGGCCCGCCGGCTGAACCCGAGCACGGTCGCTCCTACCGGATGGTCATCGGACAAGTCGTAGCCCAGGTACGCGCCGCGGGTGAGGCCGGCGACGACGCTGGCCGACACGTCCGGCTGGCGCGCACGGATCCCGGCCTGGGCGTGACAACGCATGCACGACCGCGACGCGACGCCCAGATCGCCGCCGCGCGGCCCCCAAACCTGGAGGTCGGCCGCCTTGAGATTGTACGGACCGGGGGTGGTCTCGTGCGACGCGTGGCACAAGTCGCACGCGCGATCCGCGAGCTGGGGCGCATGCTGCGCCCGTGCCGGTGCGACCACGACCAGCAGCATCGATCCGACGGCGAGCGGGAGCCGAGACACTAGAATCTCCGCGACAGATGAACGGCCACACGCGTGGTCGTGCGCGCGAACCCTTCGGACCACACGCCGTGGTCCACCAGGGCGCCAAGCTGCGTGAGCCCCACGCGGAGCTCCACGTCCGCGCCTCCCCCCACAAACCGCTCCTGCCGGCCGGAGGTCTCGTTCCACCACCACGTCGTCGCGCGGCCGCGGACCCGCAGCGCCGCGACCGGCATCCACTCCAGGCCGGCCTCCCCCATCGAGAGCTCGTAGCGCGTCGCCGGTCCGCCCGTGTTCACCGAGCGGCGCCCTGCGCCGTGCACGCGTACCCCGGCCGGCAGCACCAACGTGATCCCGGCCCGGCCGAGCCAGAACTCGAACGGCACGCCGTCCAGCTCGCGGCGCTGGTACTCGCCGCCGCCGTCCAGGATCACCGGGCCGAAGCCCTGACGCAGGTTGGCGCCCACGGTCACGTTGTCGTACGACGGCAGGAGCGCGGGCACCGACTCCGCCCCGTCCAACTCCCGCTGTTCCCGGCGCGCGTACGCGGTGAAGCCGGCGATCGTGAGATCCGCACCGTAGCTGGCGATGAGTCCCTGCGCGCGGGTGTCGGGGGTGACGCGATAGGCGTAGTCCACGAGGACGGAGTCGCCCGCCGCGATTCGGCCCTGCGGCAGCACGACGACCTCCACCAGGTCGCCGGTCGGCACGACGCGGTAGTCCAGGTCGCGATCGTAGAGCAGCGTCTCGTCCGCGTTCGTCAGGACGATGGATGCCGTGTCGGCAAACGGCTCGAACAGGGCGAACCGGCCGGAGGCGTCGGTGACATGCAGCTCGTTCACGACCCGAATCGTGCCATCCGCCGTGGGCTCGAGCCGCTGCCATTCGTACCCGACCATGGCGCGGGCCCCGAGCCACACGCGACGGGCGATGGGAATCGAGATCGACACCTGCGGGATGGCACGGTACTCGTCGCGGCGCCCGGTCGTGAACCGCTGCCAGCGCGCCTCCCCCGCAGGGGCGATCCGCAGGAATGGGCCGGGCTCGATAATGAACCCGGCCGCCGCGCTGCGGAGCCGCTGCTCGAGGCCCGGAATCTCGACGCGCGACTGCTCGTACGTGAGATCGGTCGCGAACCCCGGGACGTGCTGCAGTCGCGCGTGTTCGGTCCAGGCAATCGTCCGCTGCGTCATGAAGCCGGTGCGGTCGAAGTACCGGAAGCCCGACTGCAGCATGCTGCCCCAGCCCCACCGCAGGTCGTGGGCGAGGCTGCCCAGATACGAGGTGAAGTCGCGACCGTCCAGCCGATCTTGCAGCTCGAGTCGCTCGCCGTAGGCGCGGAGCGTGAGTGTCTTCAGCTCTGCGCGAGCAGCATCCAGGCGCTCGTCCCGAATGCGGACGTCGCCCGCGGGCTGGAGCCACGCTTCTTCGATGGTGCGCACGTTGTACTCGACGAAGGCCGGCACGACGGTGCTCCGCAGCTCGAGCCGCCCACCGTAGTCGCCCGTGTTGTACCGCCGTGGCCCGGCGAACAGGTCAGGGTCGGTGCCGTCCGAGCGCGCTGCCCACCCGGCGGCGCTCACCGGCTGCGCGCTCAGCAGACGCGCCCCGACCTGATAGTTCAGGCGGTTACCGGTGCCGGTTTCGGTCAGCACCGCCTCGTCCGCCCGGCGCTTCTGCGTCCAGGTCGGATAAAACGTGCCGAACACGTTGAAGATGCCCGGATGCGGGATGGAGGCGCCGAGGGTGATGCCCAGCCACTCGCGTGCCGTGCCGAGCGTCGTGCTGGGGAGAGACGGATATCCGAGCCACGATCCGTCCACCTCACCACCGATCTCGAACCGCGGCCGGTCGAGGCGCAGCGTTTGCGCCCCAGCGGCCGAGCCGAGCACCGGGACGAGGCAGAGCGCCGCACCGAGGCCGCGGATCGCACGCACGGTCTATCCTGCGCGCCCCGCGTGGCACTGGGTGCAGTTGACGAACCCGAACGCGGTCGTACCGTCGTGGCACGCCCCGCACCCGTCGCCCTGCTGCATCCGCGCCTTGGACATGGCCCCCGCCCCCGCCTTCATCGGGAACAGGGTTTCGTGGCAGGCCGTACAGCGATAGCGGATGCGGTGCATCGCGTGGGAGAACCGCGCCGGCCCGTACGAGCGGGCACTCGCCGCCGTGACCGACTCAGGTCGCGCAATCAGCACGTCATCGTCAAGCGTCGCCGTCACCCGGCCCGGCGGCATCGACAGGGCCGCGTGGCAGCGCTCGCAGGTCGAGGCCGGGAACGCCACGGCCCGGTGGCAAACGCCGCAGGACTGTCCCGCGTTGATCGCCGCCATGGTGGTGGTGGTATCCCGGGGATACCGATAGACCGCGGCATGGCAGCTGGTGCAGGCCACCCACTGCGTGTGCCCGGAGTGCGGGAAGAAGGCCTCCGCCATCGGCATCGCAGCCGGTGTGTAGAAGTCGAACCCGAAGCCCGGGTGAAACGCCGACGAGTCGCGGCCCGGCACCGCCGCACGGGGTCGGATGACGCCGCTGCGCAGGGCGGCGTTCCAGTCGACGTTCCCCGCCGCGTCGCGGGGGAGCAGCGCGAGCACGCTGTCACGACCGTGCACCCGCTCGATAGCGGGCGGGGCCACGGCTGTCATGACGGCGGGCGTCATGCGCGAGCTCGGAGGTGGCTGGCCAGCCGACGTCGGCTTGGGGGGAACCCCCAAGACGTAGCAGGCCACGCTGCCCCAAGCGGCCACGACGACGAGGGCCACCTGGTGTGGGTTGGCACTATGGCGACGCATCCGTACCCTCCCGGGCTCGCACGAATCCGTACACGGAGACCTTGTCAGGTCCGTACTGGTTGGTCACCAGGATCAAATGGTCGAGCACGAAGCGGGGATCGACGTACGGCCGAAACAGATCCAGATCGTCGTAGTCCACCACGACCTTGGCGGGGAGGTACATGTCGCCTGGGCCCTGGTACGCGCCGCCAAAGTGCATGAGGAGTTGCCCCTGTGGATCGAAGAGCTGCACGTTCTCGAACGCGGCATCCACCACGTACAGGATCCCGGCGGTATCCACCGCGATCCCCTTCGGGCGAGCGAACTGCCCCACGCCGGTGCCAACCACGCCCACACTGCGGACGTACTCACCGTCGGTGGTGAACACCTTCACCCGGAAATCCGTGAACTCGCTGACGTAGACGAACCCGTCGCGGACATAGAGGTTCGTCGGCTGACGCAGTGCGCCGGTGGTATCTGCGGTCTCCCGCGGCAGCGACCGAAGGAGGCGCCGGGTGGCTTTGTCGTACACCAGCACTCGCCCCTCCGCCAGGTCGGCCACCCACACCCGATCACCTTCGACGAACACGTCCGCCGGTCGCGCACCCTCGAGCTCGCCGAACGCACCGACGTAGTGCAGATCCCAGTCGTACTCGACGACCTGTCCGCGGTCGGTGTCGGTGACGTAGAGATGTCCCGTCTGATCATCGACGAAGCAGTTGATGGGCTTGCGCAACTGGCCTTCGCCCCGGGGCTGGAAGCGTCGGAACGCACGGGTGGTCAGATCGAACACGTCGACGCCGGGCAGCATGGTGTCGCAGACGTAGAGGCGGCCACGATGGAGCGCGACGCCGTATGGCTTCACGATCGCGTCGGCGCGCTTGCGTTCCGCACCGGCGAGCCCCTCCCAGAACGACCGCTTCGCGCCCACGACGTCGTCCGACGAACTGAAGCGCGTCAGGAACTGGATCCGTGGCTGGTCTGGCGGCGGGGGGAAGACCACCACTGTGTGGTCCGGGGACGGCGACGTCCTGGGCTGGCACCCGAGCAGCAAGCCAAGAACGAGACCGTACGCCGGTCGGCCGATGCTCGGCATCACTTCGTATGGCACGCCTTGCAGAGCGTGCTGCCCGTGTTGCTTCCCCGGAGGAACGCCCCGTATTGGTTGGAATGGGCGTCGTGACACGAGGCGCATTCCATCTGGTCGCCGAAGACCTTGGCCGGTGCAATCGTGCTGGGGGTCGTCGGGTCCTTCAGGCCGCCATCGAGCGTCGCGAGCGCGGCCGTATACGCGAAACCAA
>JAOUDR010000110.1 GCA_029859185.1 Gemmatimonadota bacterium | reverse complement strand
CGCCCATCCAGCGTCCGCGGTGCCGAGTGAGCGTGCCGAGGCGCGGGTCGAGGAAGGGATCGGAGCGAAAGAAACCGGGCATGGTGACTATCCTCCGTCGCCGTTCAGCGGGCGATCGCCTCCCCGAAGCGAAGCACGTTCCCATCCGCATCGCGGAAGTAGGCTTCCCGATTGCCCCAGGGGCGATCCTCGGGTCCGAACGTCGGGCGGATGCCCGCGGCCATCGCGCGTGCGACGAGCGCATCGAGGCCGTGCGTTACGAGATAGACCACGGCACCGAAGGAGGGGACCGGGTGCTCGGTGAGATAGAGCGCGACCTCGCCGTGCTGCAGGGAGACCAGGCGGGGAGCGTCGGGCGCCAACCGATGCTCCCACCCGATCACGAAGCCGAGGGCAGTATACAGCGGGAGCGCCGCGTCGATCGTTTGCACGCGCACCATCGGGATCGCCGCGCGCACGTGTGGGTCACTCATGAAGCGTCGTCCTTTCGGACATTGGCCGTGGCATGGAGCATCATGTTCCCCGCGAAGCTCAGTACCGAGGCCGGCGCGGCGGAAGTGTGGGGTCTTCGAGCGGCGCGATCAGCGTGTCGGCATCGGTGTCCCACAGGCCCGCGCCGAGCCGGCCCCCGCTCGCCACGCGCCGCCCATCGGGGCTCACGGCGTAGGGAACCGCCACCGGATTATGGAAGCGGTTGCAGAAGTAGGGGCAGAGGTAGCCATGCTGCTGGCCGGTGGTGCCGTCGATGACCACCAGGATGTCCGGCAGGAACCGGTACGCGACCGCGCGCGACCCGTCCGCCGAGACGCGGAGCGTCCCCTCCCAGTCACCGAACGGCGGCGCCACGCGCCCGACGAGCGCGCCCGTCCCCGCATCGAAGGTCGAGACCTGGAGCTGGTCGCCGAGGGCAACGACGCGTGCGTCGTCGTCGGTGAACGCCATCGGTGTGAGGAACTGATTGCGTTGGTGCTCTCCCGCGATGAACGTGCCGCGCGGCGCGTCGCTCGGCATCCCGGTCGGGCTCACGGTCCCGAGCCACATCCCGTCGCGCGTGCCCAGGGCCAGCGTGCGCTCGTCTGAAGAGAACGCGAAGCCGTAGACCCCACCGCGGTCCACACCGCCGGGCGGGGCGATCGGCGCGAGGGAGCCGCGGTCGAGGTCGGCCAGCCAGGGGCGGGGCGCGAGCGGCCGGACGTCGGGGTCCCACGCCGTGATGGCGAGCCAGCGGCCCGAGGGTGACAGTTCGAAGCACTGCTTGTCGTTGTACGTGAACGGGTTTGGGACTCCCCGCTCGCAGAGGCGGAGCCCTTCCGGGGGCGGGATGACCATCCGCAGCCCGCTGCCGTCGAGCGCCCAGGTCTCGATCTGGCCCGCGCGGATGACCACGGCGTCACCCCTGGTCGTGGTGCCAACGGGAATCGCGCGCTCCCGGTCGGTCTCCGGAATGATGCCGACGAGCGATCCGTCGCGCAGATCCCAGATGCCGAGTCCGGCGGCGAGCGGGTTGGTGGGGGCCACGTCGCCACGGCGCGCGAGCAGCCGGTGGTACGTGCCGTCCGCCACGAGGAGATCGTTTCCGTCCAGCGCGCCGTCGATGGTGCGGAGCAGGGTACCGGTCCCCGGGTCCCACACGCGGAACCCGCGGCCAGCGGTGACGAGGTAGTTCCCCTCCCGCGTGAAAACCGCCTTGTAGAAGACGGCGTTGCCGCGCCGCGCGTCGGGGATATCCTGGCGGAAGCCCATGTGCCGCACCTCGGCGATGGGCTTCTGCTCGAAGACGAACCTGGGGTCGCGGTCGCAGGCGAGGGCCGGTACGAGCAGGAGCGCGGCCACCAGTGCGAGGTTTGGTCGCAGCAGGCTCGTGGCCGCACGCGTTCGCTGGGTCCTCGCCACCGTTGCGCTCATCGGCCTTCATCGGGGTGGAGGTGGGAGTGGTCGCGAACAGCCAGCCATGTCACCGGTACGGGTCGGCCCGCCCGGCCGCCGGAGGGCGGGCGCGGTGTCGGGACGCTGCTCAACCCAGCCAGCCGAGCCACCGCAGTGCCGTCAGCAGCACGCCTCCAAAGAACAGGGATCCAAAGATCTCCTTGTTGTACCGGGCCAGCCAGGCCGGGAGGTAGATGTCGAAATTGTCATGTCGGTCATCCGTGTATCGCGCCGCGACGGCCGTGAGTGGGCAGCGCCACGCATTGGCCGCGAGCACCAAAACCTCGAGGGAGACGATGCCAATGAACAGCAGCGCGGCACGGAGCCTCCCGGCCCACGCGAACACGGGGATCGCGACGATGCAGGCCACGAAGAAGGCCCACACGAGGGTGTGGATAGCCTTGACGACGTGCAACGGACTCACTCTCGGGGTCACCGGAGGCTCGCTCCTCTTCACGGGGCTGGGCGTAGCGGTGACCACCGCCGCCTGACGACTCTGCGTTTCTGCTGCGGTCCGTTCCATCAGCTACCTCTGATCCAATCCACTCGCGCGCACGCTGCAACATAAGGCGCGAGGACTTCCCATGAACCCGTCAGGCCGCGGGGGGCGCATCTCCGTGTGCCAGCCGGCGAAAGTTCGAGCGCATGCTAGTCCCACCACAGGTAGAGATAGCGCTGGTCATGATCCGCCTCCGGTTCAAATCCTTCCGCACGCGCCTCGCGCGCACCGCGTGCGAAGAGGGACTGGCGCGACTCGGGTGTGTCGGGGAGACGGATCAACAGCGCATCCGCATAGGGTCCCCCCTCGCGAGCCACCCAAGCACTATCCTCTTGCACGTTCATCACATAGACAGTGTCGGCGCCGAGGGCATACAAGGAATCCACGAACGCCGCACCGGCGGTGGCGCTCTCGAAGCGGTTCGAGGCAAGGGGATAGGGGTTCGCGTTCGTCGCCAGCCACGTCCGGGCTTCGTACCGTGGTCCCAAAGCAGCGTATTGGGTCATTTCGTCGTGCAAGCCGGAGCAGGCCGCGATTGCCGGAAGGGCGGCGAGCAACAGGTCTCGGCAGAGGATGGGCCAGGGCATGGTAGGGCGGATGGTTGCCACCTAATGGTCCAACCGTGGACTGCGGGCGACCTTCCTGCGGACCATCAGCATCATGGTTCCTCCACCCGGCGTCGCTCCCCCCAAGTCGGGAACCGCATCCGCTCTGAGTGCTTTCAAGTGATGGTTGGGTGGCCGACCGCTCAGCTCACGGGCGATACTCGGCTTCGATACAGCTGGGTTCGACATCGTAGCCCAGAAAGAAGTACCGATGCCACCGGCGATCGCCACGGAGCGGACGGCCGCTCCAAACGGTGAAGTGCAAGCCCTCGGTGGAGGTGCATTGGCGAAAGTACTCCGGAATCCCGTCGCCATCGAGATCGCCCGAAACCCCGTCCGCTCCCGCGCTGAGTGCCAACCCGTCGCCGACGACGGCCACGACGACGCCACCCGGCTGCAGTCGCACGGGGCCTGACGTCGTAACGGAGTAGAACGCGTCCCCCAAGCCAGGTACCTCTCGGGGACAGGATGATGAGCGGGCGGCCCGGACCACGGCTGGGACCACGGCCGCGGAGTCGCGGTCGTCGACCAACATGAGGCGCGTCCCCGGTTGGAGCCCGGGCGCGTGGATCGTGAGGCAGATGGAGTCGTGTTCCGAAGGGAATGCAAGGCCGAGGCGACGATCATAGTCGAACGTCTCCTGACTGAGCGCCGGACGGCTTGCCGTCACCAGCAGACAGAGGATCCAGCTACGCGGAGCCATCACGTGCACCGGCCACCTTTCGGACCCGCGTTCGCGCGGTGGGCGCACTCCCTGCGAGGTACACCGTCTGATCGAGCGACCTGCACACGAAGCCCTCTAGCCACGCACTTGTCAACCGCGCGCATGGACCCGCCCGCTCCACGGACGCGCCGGCCAGTTCCCTGCGTGTGCGTCCACGCTTGGAGCTGCGCCACGGCGGGTCGTGCGCACCCATTCCGCGCGAGGGCCACATTCGACACGCTCGGCGCCGCGGTCGCGGACGACGGCGTCCCGGAACCACTCGGGGTCACTCACGGACCGGGCATGGAGTTCCTCGGTGGTCGCGAGCCCGTGGTGGCGCATCAATCGTGTGACGTTGACGGCGGCAACGAGGTCGGCCGGTGGCGCCAGACGATTCCGGGCCTGGGGGCGAGGTCGCATTGGGGGCGGGGCAAGAACCGTCGCCACCCCAGGGGAGCTGGGGGCCGACCTGCGGACTCGGCTGTCCGGTCCCACGTGCTGGTTCGTACTCTCAATACCCGCAAAACACGGTCAATCATAGTCGGAATTCCTGCTCCAATTCACCCCACCGCACCGGGCCGCAAGAGTCCCGTCTGCTCGACGGACTTTCGGCCCCCGGAATCCCCAGCGCCACACTCCGCAATAATCTTATAATAGCACTTTCACTATTTCTACATACACGTCCTGCTACCGTGCAGGCACGATAGCGAGACCGCAGCCAGCACCTCCGGGCTGCTTTTCAATGAGATTTGACATACAACAATGCATATAAGAGCATGTTCAAGCGCTACAAGTGGTTATGGCCATGATGCAGCCCACTGAACTGGATATCCGACGGGCGGCCGGCCTGTTCAAGGTCCTGGGCCACCCGGAGCGGATTCGGATCGCCTTCCGGCTCGCCGCCGGCCGGCTTACCCAGCATGAACTGCTTGAGGACCTGCCGTGGGCTCAGTCCACGCTGGCCCGCCACGTGGGACTCATGCGGGAGCGCGGGCTCATCGATGCCACCCGGCACGGCAATGAAGTCCACCTCCGGTTAGCGGACGATCTCGTACCGCAGTTGCTCGAGTTGATTCACAACCACCCGCCTGTCCTGCCCGTCGGCGCCTCGGCGCCGGCTGCGGCGGTGATGGGAGGAGACTATTCATGAAGCGCCGTGAGTTCATTCGGATCGGGTCCGTCGCGGGGGCAGGGGCCGCCGCGCTCGGCGGACTCACGACCCGATGGTACGACCTCTACGCCGATCCCATCCACGATCCCGAGACCGACGGCGACACCATCGTGCCGTCGTTCTGCGAGCTGTGTTTCTGGAAGTGCGGCATCCTGGCCCACGTCAAGGACGGGCGGGTCACCAAGATCCGCGGCAACCCCAAGGACCCGCTGTCGAACGGTATGCTTTGCCCGCGCGGAGCGGGGGGAACCGGCCTGCTCTACGACCCGGATCGGCTCAAGCAGCCAATGCTCCGGCGGGCCAAGCGCGGCGGTCAGGAGTTCCAGGAGGTCTCCTGGGACGACGCGCTGAATGAGGTCGCCCGCAACTTCGAGCGGATCAAGACCGAATGGGGTCCCGGCGCGCTTGCCCTGTTCCTGCATGGGTATGGCGGGAACTGGATGAAGCACCTGTTCAAGGCCTACGGCTCGCCGAACATCGCCGCACCGTCCTATGCGCAGTGCCGCGGCCCGCGCGAGGTCGGCTTCTCGCTGACCTTCGGCAGCGGGATCTACTCGCCCGAGGTCACCGACATGCAGCACAGCCGCTGCCTGGTGCTCATCGGGAGCCACCTCGGCGAGAACATGCACAATACGCAGGTGCAGGAGTTCTCGGAGGCCGTGCGGAACCGCGCCGACCTGATCGTGGTGGACCCGCGGTTCTCGGTGGCGGCCTCGAAGGCCCGCTACTGGTTGCCGATCAAGCCGGGGACGGATCTCGCGCTGTTGCTCTCGTGGATGCACGTAATCATCGGAGAAGGGCTGTACGACCGCGAGTACCTCACGCAGTACGCGATGGGCCTCGAGCAGCTGACCGAGCACGTGAAGCCGTACTCGCCGGAGTGGGCGTACCCGCGCACGGGCCTGGATCCGGAGTTGATCCGGCAGACGGCGCGGGTGATGGCCGCCGCGCGACCGGCGACGCTGATTCACCCCGGACGGCATGTCACCTGGTACGGGAACGACACGCAGCGCTCGCGTGCCATCGCGATCCTCAACGCGCTGATGGGCTCCTGGGGACGGCGGGGTGGGTTCTATATCCCCTCCCAGGTCACGCTCCCGCCGTATCCCTATCCCGCCTACGAGAAGAACGGCACCGAGGTGGCCGATCGTCCCGAGCCGAGCCAGTACCCGCTTGCCGACGAAGTGCTGGCCCAGGGGATCTGTGACGCCACGATCCCGGGCGGCCTCCGCAGTGAGTCCCGCATCAAGGGATGGATGGTCTACGGGTCCAATCTGCCGACCTCGCTGCCGAATCCGCAGCAGACGTATCGCGCCATCGAGCAGCTCGAGTTCCTCGTGACCGTGGACGTGCTCCCGGCCGAGATCGTCGGCTGGTCAGACGTCGTGCTCCCGGAGGCCACGTACCTCGAGCGTTGCGACGAATTGCTGAATCCGTACTACCGCCAGCCGTACGTGGCAGTGCGGCAGCCCGCGGTGGAGCCGATGTACGGAAGCAAGCCCGGCTGGTGGATTGCGCGCGAGCTCGCCAACCGGCTCGGTCTCGAGAACTTCTTCCCGTGGAAGGACTCCGTCGAATACGCCAAGACGCGGCTCACCGCCGCAGGCTACGACTGCGACGTCCTGCAGCGGGATGGTGTGGTACTCGGCAAGCCCGAGCCGATCTACTTCGAGGAAGGAGCGCCCGCCGAGTTCTACACCGACTCCGGCAAGATCGAGCTCTACTCGCCGCAGCTCGCCTCGCTTGGCTTCGATCCCATGCCCACGTGGCACCAGGAAGACGTCGAGGATCCTCCCTCCGGCTACTACCGGCTGCTGTTCGGTCGGGCGCCGACGCACACCTTCGGCCGGACGACCAATAACCGCCTCCTGTCCGAAGTGCACGCCGAGAACGCCGTGTGGGTGAATGCCACCGTGGCACGGCAGTGGGGACTCAAGAACGGCGAGCGGATCTACCTGCAGAACCAGGACGGCGTGCGCTCGACGTTCAGCGCGCCGGTGAAGGTGACCGAGCGCATTCACCCCGATGCCGTCTACATGGTGCACGGCTATGGACGCACGGCGAAGGGGTTGCGGTTTGCATACGGAAAGGGCATCGACGACGCGGAGCTGGTGACGCGCTACAAGACCGATCCGATCATGGGTGGGACCGGCATGAACGTGAATTTCGTGACGTTCGTGCGGGATGGGGCGGCAGAGACGACGGCAGAAGAGGCGACGGCAGAAGAGGCGACGGCAGAAGAAACGGCAGGAGGAACAACGGCAGGAGAAGCGGCAGCGCGTCAGGGTGGCAGCGAGGCAGACGCGATCGACGGGTCCGCCTCGACCGCCTTGTCCGCCGGGGGGAGGCAGGGATGAGCGGCAAGCGCTACGCCATGGCCGTCGACACCCGCACCTGCGTGGGGTGCAGCGCCTGTGTCATTGCCTGCAAGACCGAGAACGCCGTACCGCGAGGGTTCGCCCGGGACTGGATCACCACGGAGACGAATGGGACGTTCCCGTCGCTCCAGATGGTGATTCGCTCGGAGCGGTGCAATCACTGCGAGAACGCCCCCTGCGTGACTTCGTGCCCAACCGGTGCCTCCCACTACGGGCCCGGTGGCATCGTGCTGGTCAACAAAGCCAAGTGCACGGGGTGTAAGGCCTGCATCGCAAGTTGCCCGTACGGTGCACGATTCGTGGATCCGGCGAGTGGCACCGTGGACAAGTGCACGTTCTGCGTGCACCGCGTCGAGCATGGCGTCGCGACGACGGCCTGCCAGGACGTTTGTCCCACGAGCAGCATCGTCTTCGGGGATCTGAACGACCCAAACAGCGAGATCGCCGAGGCGCTGCGCACCCGGCCATCCGAAACCCTGCTTCCCGAGGCCGGTACCGAGCCTCGGCACTACTTCCTGCGGTGATCCCCATGAACGAGATCACGACGACGCGGTCCAATCCGCTGATCGATCCGACGCTGCACATCTGGCACGCGGAGATTCCGTTGTACCTGTTCCTCGGGGGGCTGGTTGCCGGCTTGATGGTGATCAGCGGGCTCTGGCTGCTCCGCCGTCCCGAAGGTCCTCGCTCGCGCGCCCTGGCGTTGCTGCCGTGGATGGCGCCGATCCTGTTGTCC
>JAOUDR010000109.1 GCA_029859185.1 Gemmatimonadota bacterium | reverse complement strand
CAATTGTCGACCGGAGGGGCAACTACGTCTCGACGTGGCTTCGGCACTTCTCCAACTACGCGGTCGCCTGGTAACCCCGGCGGCATGAGGAGCACGACCATGAGCGGTGCGGTCGCAGAGTCGGAACGATATCAGAGCCTGGCAGACGCCGGGCAGTACGCGGTGCTGGCGGACGCCATCAAGGCGCGGCCGGAACAGGACGTCGCGGCATCGGCCCTGCTGTCGCTGCTGTATGGGACGGCCCAGGCACGCATTGGTCAGCACGACGACGCGGTGCGGTGGGTGGACCGGGCGGTGGCCCGGGCCCGTCAGGAGGGCGAGCCCGCCGTCGAGCGGCGGGCGCTCAACGCGCGCGGCGGCATTGCGTTCGTGGGCGGCCGGCTGGACGAGGCGGCCGACTACTTCACGCAGGCTTTGATGGCGGCCAGCCGGGACGGTGATCTCGCCACGGTGGGCCGGTGCTCCAACAACATCGCCAGCATCAGCAGCCTGCGCGGGCGGCACGCCGAGGCCATCGCGTCCCATGAGATGGCCATCGCGGCGTTCGAGCATGCCGGGCTCCGGCGCGGCGTCGCGGAGTGCCGGCACAATCTGGGCATCACGTACGGGCAGCAGGGCGACCTGGAGCGGGCCCTGGCGGAGGCCGGGCAGGCCATCACGGACGCGGAACACGTGGGCGATCGCGGCCTGATGGGACTCACGCGCCGCGGCCGGGCCGAGCTGCACGTGCTGGCCGGGGAGTTCGCCACCGCACGGGACGACATCGAGGAGGCACTGGCCACGCACCAGGAACTGCGCGATCCGCTCGAACAAGCGCAAGACCAGCGAATCGTCGCGGCGATCCTGGTGGGTGACGGTCAGTTGGCAGAGGCCGAGCGCGTGCTTCGGAAGGTCATTGGCCGAGCCGAGTTGCTGAATCATCCCCAACTCGTCGCCGATGCCAGTCGCGACTTGGCCTTTCTGTTGCTGCGGGCCGACCGCCGCGAGGAGGCCCACTCGACGGCTCGGGCCGCGCAGGCGATCTTTGTGCGCCTGGGTGCCGAATACGAGTTGCGCAAATTGGCCAGCCACGATTGGGAGAACGAGTTCGGGGCGGAGCTCCGCCGATCCCTCGAGCCGCTGCACGACGCGCAGCGACTGGCGGATGCGGGACGCTACGCGGAGCTCGCGAGCTACCTCGAGCACCGGACGCGTGACGAGCTGAACGCGTCTCCGACGCTGGCGTTGCTCAATGGGATCGCCAACGCCCGCCTGGGCCGACTGGAGATGGGGCAGCAGTGGGCCACCATCGCGCTGACCCGTGCGCGCACCCGTGGCGATCGGCTGCTCGAGGTGCGCGCCCTCAACGTGTGCGGCGCCATTGCCCTCGAGCGGGGCGGCATCACGGAGGCGATCCACTTCTTCACGCGCGCCCAGCAGGAAGCCATGGAGCATGGCGACCTCGCGACCGTGGGGCGCGCGGCCAACAACCTGGGCATCATCGCCAACATGCAGGGAGAGTACGGACAGGCCGTCAGCTCGTACACCATGGCCATCGCGGCGTATCAGCGCGCCGGCTTGGCGCGGGGCGTCGCCGAATCGGAACACAACCTGGCCATCAGCTACCGCGAGCAAGGCAGTTTTGCCGAGGCACTCCACGCCGCCGACGATGCCGTCCGGGACGCCGAGCAAGCCGGGGATCGGACCCTGATGGCCCAGGCCCTGGCGGGACGGGCCGAGGTCCGCATCGCCGCAGGAGACGCGGCCGTGGCCGCCAAAGAGGCGGAGCGGGCGCTGGCGATGCACCGGGAACTCGGCGACGAGGTCCGGGAAACGGAGGATCTCCGCATTCTGGGAATCGCACTGAGTGACCTGGGCGAACGCGACAGGGCCGTGGAGATGCTCGCCGAGGTCGTGCGGCGGGCAGGGGAGCACAACCGGCCCCTCCTGGTTGCCATCACACAGCGTGACCTCGCCCACGCGCACTTGCGCGCGGGGAATCAGTCGGCGGCGCGGGACACGGCATTGGACGCCCGCGCCGGCCTCCGGCGGCTTGGCGCCGCCGTCGAAGTGGCGAAGATCGACCAGCTGCTCGCGACCCTCAGCTAGACGCCTCTCAATCGGGCGCGGTGGCAACTCCCCCGGGGGTTGCCACCGCGTTGTTGTTGGCGGAAGCCACCGGCTGCGCCCCTTCCGAACGCGGCCTTCCCCGCCAAGGTCACTTTGACCCAACACCAAGGCCGGATTGACCCAGATTCCCACCCGCTCGGGTGATCGGACGATCACCTAACCTCATATAAATCAACGTGATGCAGCGTTGTGGCATGATGGGAACGCCGCGTGCACTAGGCTCGGTACGGCTGTTACAACGTGGCGTGTCGCACAGGAGCCCCGGCATCACGATTCGGGGCGCGACGACCGAAAGCACCGCGCAGGAACGCGGGTCCGCGCCGCACCACAGCTTGTCACGAGCAAGCAAGACCAAGGAGAACGCCGTGTTTCTCAAGCGTAGCGCGATTGCCCTCTTCCTCCTGCCGGCTTTCATGGCGTGCAGCGACGGCGTGGGGCCGGCCCCGAGCATGGACCAGCAGGCACCCAATCACCTGACCTGGGATAGTCCGCCCCAGTTCAGCGTTGGCGGCTCGGGTATGGCCGACAACGACGTGCAAGGCGACGACCCGGTGCTCCCGGGCTTTGCCGCATCGAGCTCGGACGGATCGGCGTACCTGTACTCCGTCTCGTTCTGGGCCGTCCGCGGTGCGGACCGCGGGGTCATGATCTACTACCGGAAGTCGAGCGAGGACGCCTGGAAGCCCTACGAGCGCTTCGTGGTTCCGGCCGCCGCGCTCGCGTACCGTCCGGACGGGTCCGCGATCGCGACTGGGGACTCGGTCCTGATCACGATGACGATCGACCTAGCCCAGATGGTCACCACCTACGGGCCGTCCGGTCTGCAATTCAGCAACGGCACCCCGGCATCCCTGCAGAAGTGGTACACGGGCGCGAGCGGCGACTTCAACCTCGACGGCAAGATCGACGAGAAGGACACGTACATCGAGAAGAGCCTGCTCGACCTCTGGACCGTGAGCAACGGCACGCCCTGGACGTCCACGAAGGCCGAGCACTCGATCACCGAGCGGTGGTTCAAGACTTGGCCCGAGCATTTCTCCGGCTACGCCGTGTCCTGGTAGGAGGATAGCATGCGCCGTCTGACCATACTCATTGGCATCGTCGCGTTACTGGCCGGTTGCGACAGCCCTGCCGACCCGGGCGTCGCACCGACGATCTCGGCCGCGAAAGGGGGACGGCTTGCGTCTCTCGAGCCGACGTCGGCCACGACGACGCGGACAACCGAAACCACGACGGGCAGCGCGGAGCCGCAGGTTCTGCAATTCGTTCCCGGATCGCCCGCGCTCACGACATACGACACCACGTTCAGCGCCCACCAGGGCTGGCAGCAGAACTTCGTGATCCGCCACGAGGATGGAAACTACTTCCTCGTGCTCGACGTGCCGAACAGCGCGCAGTTCGTGGACGCGGACGGCACGCCCCTCCCCGACGGCGAGGCGTTTGGCCTCCGCGCGCGCGTGGACAGCTCGGCCGTCAGCTTCGAGTTCGAGCCGCACGGGTCGTACTTCACCGGCCCCCGACCCGTCGTGCTCTGGGTGTATCTCAGGTACGTGGACGTGGGATCCGGCGGTGACTTGCCCGATGTCTGGTACCAGGCCGAGACCACCGATCCGTGGAGCGCGTTGAGCACCACGGTGGACAAGTCCGGCAAGTGGCTCAAGATCGAGCTGCGGCATTTCTCGAACTACGCGGTGGCGTGGTGAGATCCATAGACGACGTCGGGAGCCCGTATCACGCTCCTTGGTGTTCCGGGAGCCCCGCCGGGAGTGGAGACTGAGAATGAGCACGTTCAGACGAACATCGAGTGCCGTATGGCTCGGCACGGTGATGCTGTTCGCCAGCGCATGTACTGAGAGCAGCCTCGCCCCGCCGGAGCCGTCGCTTGCCAGGAAGGTGAGACTGGCGGAACCGACCGCCGGCAGTGCGACGACTACGGAACCGGTGATGATTCGGCAAGCGGCCGATGCGCCGCCGCTGCACACGTACGACACCACCTTCACCGCCGTTCAGGGAGAGGCGAACACGTTCGTCGTCTTCTATGACGACCCCGACAGAGAAGGGGTCTGGGAAGGCGAGGTGTTCTTCAAACTGGACATTCCCCGCGACGCGCAGTTCATGGATGAGGACGGCAGTCCCGTGGCGACCGGCGACACGGTGGCGATCCGCGCCGTGATCGATCCGACGCAGTTCCTGGTCCGTTTCAGCCCACACGGCTCGCTCTTCAACGGGCGCAAACCGGCGCTCCTCTCCTTCTACCTCGTGTACGCGGAGTTGCACACGGGCCATGACGCGGTTCCCGACATCTGGTATCAGCCAGTTGAAGGCGAACCCTGGACACCGTCAGCGACCTCGTACGAATGGAAATCTAACCGACTCAAGATCACCCTTGACCACTTCTCGAACTACGCGGTGGCGTGGTAGGAGAAGGTGACTCAAGTGTCCAGACGCACCGCCGTACTCGGTCTTACCGCCCTGCTGGTGGCGTGCGACGGTGCGTCCAACACGACGGCCGCACCGTCGGGTGCCACGACGACGGAGAGCGCGGCACCGCACGTGCTCCGCTTCACGCCCGGCTCACCGCCCCTCAGGACGTACGACACCACGTTCGTCACCCGTCAGGGCTCGCAGCGGATCTTCGTGATTTCCCACGAGGACGGGACCCGCTTCATGGTGCTGGATGTGCCACAGACCGCTCAGTTCGTGGATGCGAATGGGACGCCCACGCCCGACGGCGAGCCGGTCAACATCCGCACGCTGGTTGACCGCGAGTCGGTCAGGTTCGAGTTCCAGCCACACGGGTCGTATTTCGACGGTCCCCGTCCGGTCGTCCTCCGGGTGTGCCTCGAATACCTGGACCTGGGTTCCAGTGCCCCGTTCCCGAGCATCTGGTACCAGGCCGACACCAGCCACTCATGGTCCGAGGCGTCCACTACGGTGGACCTGACCGGCAGGTGGCTCATGATCGACTTGCGTCACTTCTCGAACTACTCGGTCGCATGGTAACCGCCGTGGAGCCGGAGCACGTCAAGGCGCGGCTGGCGAGCCTGATGGCCGCCATCGAGGCGTTCGAGGCCAGCTTGGCCGATCAGGACGTACCGTTGGACATCGTCTCGGACTTCAAGTCGTCCGTGGACGACCTGCGACTGCGGCTCTGGGGACTGCTCACCGCGCGGAGCGCGGAGGACCATCTCGCGTTTCGACAACGGTTCCGCCTCCGCCGGCTCCGCGAGTTGTGCCTCCAGGTCGGGCTCGAGCTGCAGGCGGGCGAAGTGCCGCAGGAGGAGGACGAGCTGCACAAGCTGGTGGTCGCCGCGCGCGTGCTGGTAACGGCGGCCGGTCCGCTGGACGCGAAGCACACGGGCTGACCTTCTCGGCCGCGCTCGCGCCGGCTGAAGCAGATCCTTGGCGCCCACCGTCGTCGAGGCGACGGTTGCGCCTCCCCGCTTCACCGACCGATGGCGCCGAGGACTCGTTTGAGCGGGATTCATCAGTGTATGCTCGGCGGGCTCCACGTCCGCGCACCGGGAACGATCGCACAGCGTCCATCCGGTGCGCCGCCCCGCGTCAGGTGATCGGCGACACGGTCGAATGGTGATCTACATCGCATTTGTGGACGTTCGCTCGCACAGCGGCGTACGCCGGGCCGTATTACGCTGTTGCATCGTGATCTTGCGCCTTGTCCGTCCCTCCATCGGATCATATGTTGGTGATCCCTCGGAACAGTGGGTGTGCAATCGCAGTGCACGTGGGTGACCGGGCGGCACGTCGCTGACGGTCATGCACGGATGACCCGCTTGCCTTCGGCCGGACTCCGTACTGCGACAAGGACCGTTCACTCGCTGGCGTGCGCAGGAAGGGTCGTGATATGGCGGGTGAGCCGACCACCCCGTTTCCCAGAATCCCACGCATTCTCGTCGTAGACGACGAGGACATCAACGTCCGGTTTCTGCAGGACGTGTTGACGCCGGCCGGCTACACGGAGCTCACCGTCACGACGGACCCGCGACGCGCCGTCGGCCTGTTTCGCGACACCCAGCCCGATCTGATCCTCCTCGATCTGAAGATGCCCCACCTGAACGGGCACGAGGTGCTCGCGCTCCTGAAGCAGGAGATCCCTGAGGGCGCGCACCTGCCGATCCTCGTGCTCACGTCGGACAGCAGCGCGGAAGCCAAACGGCTCGCCCTTGCGAGCGGGGCGCACGACTTCCTCGCGAAGCCGCTGAGCCCGGCCGAGGTCCGGCTCCGGGTGCGCAACCTGCTAGAGACGCGATTCCTGTACCTAGCGCTCCAGGAGCAGAACCGGCAACTGGAGGAGCGCGTTCGGCAACGCACCGCGCAGCTCCAGCACCGGACCGACGAGCTTGAACAGGCACGTATCGAGATTCTCGAACGCCTCGCCCGGGCCGCGGAGTTCCGCGATGACGCCACGGGCTTCCATACGCGGCGGGTCGGTCACGTCTCCGGTCTGCTGGCGGAGACGCTCGGCGTGGCCGCGCCGGAGGTCGAGCTGATCCGTCGCGCGGCGCCCCTGCACGACATCGGCAAGATCGGCATTCCCGACGCCGTGCTCCTGAAGCAGGGTCGCCTCTCGGCCAACGAGGTGGCGGTGATGCAAACCCATACCGTGATCGGCGCGGAGATTCTCGCGGGCAGCGACGTCGCCCTGCTGCACCTCGCGCAGGACATCGCGCTCACCCACCACGAGCGGTGGGATGGCGTGGGGTACCCCAACCACGTGGCCCGCGAGGCAATCCCGCTGGTCGGGCGGATCGTCGCGGTGGTGGATGTCCACGATGCGCTCACCCACTCGCGGCCGTACAAGGCCGCGTGGTCGCACGCCGACGCACTCGCCGAGATCGGGGAGCAAGCCGGGAAGCAGTTCGACCCCGACGTGGTGCAGGCGTTCCGGGAGCTGTGCCTCCGCACGCCGCTCGACGGGCTGCAGGACGGCGCCGTGATGGTCGAGGTCCCGGCATGAGGTGCCGGGCGTTCGTCAGCGGGGCGGTACTGCTGCTCCTCGCGTGCACCCGGACCGGCGGGGGCGAGGCGCCGAACCCGCGGGCGGGCATGACGGCGGCGCTGGCGGCGCTGGATCGGGGCGACGTGGAGACCGCGGCGGCCGATCTGGAGCGGGTGCTGAGCAGCGGCGCGAAGGGTACGGACGTGCAGCACGCGACCCTGCTTGGCGCGGTGCTCTACCTCCATCCGCGCAACCCGAAACGCAATCCCGACCGGGCCGCCGAGTTGGCAGCCCGGTACGTGACCGATCCGGACGCCGGCCTCGGTGAGACGGAGTTGGGGATGGCCCTGTTCGAGCTCGCCCTCGACATGGGAGGGAATCCCCGGCCCGAAGCGGTGGGTGGCCCACTCCCCAAGCTGCCGGGGGGCGTGCGCTCGAACGCCGAGCGGATCCGCCAACTCGAGGCTCAGATCCAGCGGCTGCAGCAGGAACTGGCACGGATCCGGCAGACACTCAAGCCACAGCCATGACGATCCGCACCCGCCTGCTCGTCGCGTTCGCCGCCGTTACCGTGCTGCTCGGAGCGCCGCTGGTCTACGGGGTGAATCGGCTGAGTGCCGTGCGCAGCATCGCCGTCACGCTCCGCGATCGCCACGCCGGCGCCTATGGCGCCCTGGGTGGGCTGCGGGCCGCGATTGCGGAGTACGACCGGCAGGCGCGGAGCTACGTCATCGTACCCGACCCCGAGTTCCGCGCGGGGATGCGCACGGCGCTGGCGACGGCCCGCGCACAGGAGTCCCTGCTCGAATCGGCCGGATTTGGCGACGTCGCAGCGCCGGCACACCGGTGGCTGGACTCGCTCGCGGACGCCACCCGGGACCTCGAGCTCCTGGTCCAGGCCGGCCGGCAGGAGGAGGCGACCGCGCTCACCGGCGCGCGCGTGCTCCCGGCCCTCGCCGGCATCCAGGCCGCATTGGCGCCCATGCAGCAGGCCGTGAGCACGTCCAGCGCCGAGCAGGCGGCCCGGGCTCG
>JAOUDR010000108.1 GCA_029859185.1 Gemmatimonadota bacterium | reverse complement strand
GGTCGCGGACACCCTCGTCGTGCCCTTCAATGATCTCGCCGCGGTCGAAGGCCTGTTCGCCGACCTGCCTGGGGAGATCGCCGCGGTGATCGTGGAGCCGGTGACCGGCAACATGGGAGTCGTGCCGCCGGCCGACGGCTTCCTCGCAGGGCTGCGCGCGGTGACGCGTGCGCATGGGGCGCTGCTCATCTTCGACGAGGTGATGACCGGGTTCCGCGTCCATCCGGGTGGTGCGCAGGGCCTCACCGGGGTCGTGCCCGACCTCACCACCCTTGGCAAGGTGATCGGCGGCGGGCTGCCGGTGGGCGCTTACGGTGGCCGCCGAGACATCATGGAGATGATCGCCCCGGCAGGACCCGTGTATCAGGCCGGAACGTTGTCCGGGAATCCACTCGCGATGCGCGCTGGGCTCGTGACGCTCGAGGCGCTGGCGACCACGGGTGTCTGGGATGGCATCGCGGCGCGGGCGGCGGAGGTCGCCACCATCGCGACGGACGCGGCACGGGCCGCCGGCGTCCCCGTCCAGGTGCAGCGCGTCGGGACCATGCTCACGGTGTTCTTCCACGACGCACCGGTCACGAACTGGGCGACGGCGAGCACGTGTGATACGCAGGCGTTCGGGCGGTTCCACCGGGCGCTGCTCGACCACGGGGTGTACTGGGTACCGTCGCAATTCGAGGCCGCGTTCCTGTCGGCCGCGCACGGCGACTTGGAGATGACGCACACGGCCAAGGCCATGGAGCGGGCGTTCCAGCACGCCCGCGGCTCGTAGGGGAGGACGCCATGCAGCTCGGAGAACTCGCCGGGGACCGGTACCCCGGTCTGGTGTATGCGCGCGCGCCGCGCAACGTGTACTGGGAGATGACGATCGCCTGCGATCTGGCGTGCACGCACTGCCGGGCCGACGCGATCCACACGCGGGATGCGCTGGAACTGAACGGCGACGAGGCCCGCACCATGATGCGCGACATCAAGGGTATGGGCAGCATGCTCATTCTCACGGGTGGCGACCCGATGAAGCGGCCCGACCTGTTCGACCTGATCGAGTATGGTCGCTCCATCGATCTGCCAATCTCCATCACGCCGAGCACCACGCCCACGTTGACGCGCGACGTCGTCCAGCGCTTCAAGGAGCTGGGGGTTGCGGCGATGGGCGTGAGCCTCGACGCGCCCACCGCGGAGGTACACGATGCGTTCCGCGGCGTCGACGGGACGTTCGCGCGGTCACAAGCGGCACTCGCGTGGGCCCGAGAGTTCAAGATTCCGGTGCAGGTGAATACGACGGTGACGACGGGCACCATGCCGTATCTCCCGGCTCTGTTCGAACTCCTGAAGGACCAGCACGCGCCGCCGGTGCGACGGTGGAGTCTGTTCCTGCTGGTGCCGGTGGGGCGGGGCACCGATCTCGGTATTCCCACGGCGGAGCAGATCGAAGAGCTGTTCGGCTGGGTGTACGACGTTTCGCGGGATGCGCCGTTCCACGTCGGCACGGTCGAAGCGCCCCACTACCGCCGCTACTGGATCCAGCGGAAAGAGGCCGAGGGCATGCCGATGGCCGCGATCGTCCAGGTGGCCAAACGGATGGGATTCGGCGTGCGGGACGGCAACGGGGTGATCTTCGTCTCGCACCGAGGTGAGGTGTTCCCGGCCGGCTTCCTGCCGCATCCCCTGTTGGGGAACGTCCGCGCGACGCCGCTGTCCGAGCTGTACCGCAGCGCGCCGGCGCTCGTCGAGCTGCGGGACATGGATCGACTGAAGGGGGCGTGCGGGGCGTGCACGTACCGCTGGGCTTGCGGCGGATCGCGCGCGCGCGCGTACGCGATGACGGACGATCTGATGGGCACCGATCCGTTCTGCGTCGTCCCAGCCGAGGCGGCGACCGCCGCGTGATCCGCTGATGGCCCAACGGGTGGGGCTGGTGCTGGTAGCGCACCGCTACGATCGGGAGTCCACGGCGCACCTGCGGACGCTGCTCGCCGACGTGACCGACGGTCCGGGCCAACTCGCCGGCATCGGGCACACCTCGCTCGACGACGTCACGGCGGCCGCGCGGGCCCTGCGGGGCGACGGGTGCGACGGCATCGCCCTGCTCCCCATGATCGTGCATTCCGAGAGCAGCACCGCGCATCGGGTGGTGCAGGCGGCGCGCGACCTCGCCACCATGCTGGGGATGGCCGTGGTCGTGGCGCCGGCACTCGATGCGGCCGCGGAAATCGTCGAGGTGCTCACCGATCGCGCCCACGCGCTCGCGTCCGACGACGCCTCGTCGTCAGCGGTGGTACTCGTGGGTCACGGCCCCACGCGAGACGACGATCTCGCCGTATGGGAGCGGACGGGGATGACGGTCGCCGCCGGGGTGCGCGACCGTGGAGGCTTCGCGAGGGTGCGCGCCGAGTTCGTGCGCGACGATGCGGGGCCGCCGGTGCGCGCGGCCGCGGTCCGCGGGTTGCGGGAGTGCATTGCCCAGGATGCGATGGCGACCGGTCGTGACGTGATCGTCGTGCCGTGGATCGTTGGGGCCGGCCGTCTCGCGCGGGAGCGGCTTCCGGAAGACCTCGCCGGGCTTGCGATCCGGTTCGATGGGCGGCCGATGCTGCCGCATCCGGCGTTGGAGCGGTGGGTCAGCCGGCAGTTGGCGGCGGCGGTGACGGCCTTCCAGGGAGCCGCGCGCGGGACCACGGTGGTGCTTCCTCGTGCGCCCACCTAGGCAGTTCGCTCCACGGAGGGTGCTGATGCTCACAGCGGTGCCCGTCCGAGGAGTTGCTTCTCGACCCCCGTCAGTTCACTGACAGCGCCGAGCCGCGAGTCTCACTCGCGCCCCGACACATGTGCGCTCCGGCCGATTGCGGAGCGGCTGAGAGCCGCGGCTCGGCCCTGCCGCTGAAGCGGCTTTACCTCGTCAGTTCACTGACAGCGCCGAGCCGCGAGTCTTACTCGCGCCCTGGCGAAGCCGGAGCCCACGGGTGGGCCATGGGATTGGACGGGCAGGCTCCGCGTCAGGCGCGGCGGGCAGCGCCTGCGTCAGGCGCGGCTGAGAGCCGCGGCTCGGTCCTGCCGCTCAAGCGGCGACACCGATCGATCCCTTACCCCCTGCTCGCCCGCGGGCTACTGTTGGTGCAGCCTCGAGCCCAGCGAGGAATGCCCATGCATCATCGAGCTACCGTGCGCGCGACGCGCGGCGTTGCCGCCGCGCTCGTCGTGGGCACCAGCCTCGGCCTGTCGTCGCTCTGGCGGGGGATCGGGAGTCAGGGCCCGCAGGACCCACTCGCCGACCCGTTCGTCGGTGTCACGACGGACGGGACCGTGATTCCCGAGCTCTTCCCGATCCGCGCGACCGGTGTCAGCACTGCGCCGGTAGGCGAGGCCGCCGACCGGTTCCTGGCATCCCTCACCGACGCCCAGCGTGCCCGCACCGCGTTCCCCGTGGACGACATCGAGTGGCGGAAGTGGAACAACGTCCACCGGTACGAGCGCCAGGGCGTGAGCTTCACGGAGATGACCGAGGCGCAGCGCGAACGCGCGTTCGCCTTGCTGCAGGCGGGTCTCTCTGCCAAGGGGCTCGCGAAGTCCCGTGCCGTCATGCGGCTCAACGGGCACCTGGGAGAGCTGATCGGGAACTTCGAGGAGTATGGCGAGGGTCTCTACTGGCTCACCCTCATGGGCGAGCCCTCGGTCACGGAGCCGTGGGGCTGGCAGCTCGACGGCCACCACCTGGTCATCAACTACTTCGTGCTGGGGGATCAGGTCGTGATGTCACCCAGCTTCATGGGGTCGGAGCCCGTGACGGCGCAGTCGGGACGGTACGCCGGCACCACGGTGCTGCAGGAGGAACAGGACAAGGGTCTCGCGCTCGCCACTTCGCTCTCGGCGGAGCAGCGGCGGACCGCCGTGCTCGCGCAGCCAAAGACGCGCGGGAACGCGCTTGCCCAGGCGTTTCGCGACAATCTGGTGCTCGACTACGCGGGAATTCGCGCCACCGCACTGACCGCGCCCCAGCGGGAGCTACTGCTCGACGTCGTCGCGGAGTACGTCGGCAACCTCGCCGACGAGCATGCACGCGTGAAGCTGGAGGACGTGCGGGCGCACCTCGACGACACCTACTTCGCGTGGATCGGCGATATCGGGCCGGCCGCCGTGTTCTACTACCGCGTCCACAGCCCCATCCTCCTGATCGAGTTCGACCATCAGGGCCCGATCGCGCTGCCGGGAGACCGCACCGTCCCGACGCGCGCACACGTGCACTCGGTGGTCCGGACACCGAACGGGAACGACTATGGCAAAGACCTGTTGCGCCAGCATTACGAGCGGCATGCGGGAGATTCGGCGCATGGGCATGACGGGCGATGACGGGCGATGTGAGGGCGGCGAAGGGCGTTGGGGAGTGATCGCCAGAGCGTGTCGCCTTGCCGGGACTCGCGCGGGCGGAGATGTCGGGCCAAGTTCTCCTGATGATCTTCTCTGGTCGCTGGTATGGCCTGACGCTGGCGGGCATGGTCGTGATGGCGTGCGCGCCGGCGCCATCCCCCGGGCCGCAACCGGAGCCTGAGCCGGAGCGGCAACCCGCCGCGGCGCCGGCCCCGGCGCAGCCGGAAGAGGCGCCGTTGTACCGCAACCCCGACCTGCCGCTCGATGTCCGCGTGCGGGATCTGCTCCTCCGCATGACGCTGGCGGAGAAGGTGTCGCAGCTGCAGTACACGTCCACGGCCATCCCGCGCCTCGACGTCCCGGCGTACAACTGGTGGAACGAGGCGCTCCATGGCGTCGCGCGCGCGGGCAGAGCGACGGTCTTCCCGCAGGCCATCGGCCTCGCCGCCACGTGGGACACGGCCCTGATGCATCGCGTGGCGACGACGATTGCGGAAGAAGCGCGGGCCAAGCATCACGAGGCCGCGCGGGACGGTCGGCGCGGCATCTACGAAGGGCTGACGTTCTGGTCGCCCAACATCAACATCTTCCGCGACCCGCGGTGGGGGAGGGGCATGGAGACCTACGGCGAGGATCCGTATCTCGCCGGCCGGTTGGCGGTCGCGTTCGTGCGCGGTGTGCAGGGTGATGACCCGCGCTACCTCGCGACCGTGGCGACCCCCAAGCACTTCGCGGTCCACAGCGGACCGGAGCCCGACCGGCACCGTTTCGACGCGGTCGTGAGCGAGCGCGACCTCCGCGAAACGTATCTGCCGCACTTCGAAGCCGCGGTCGTCGAGGGCGGTGCGTGGTCCGTGATGTGTGCGTACAACCGCGTGTACGGAACCCCGGCCTGCGCGAGCCCGCTGCTCCTGGATACGATCCTGCGGCGCGAATGGCGCTTTGGTGGGTACGTGGTCTCCGACTGCTGGGCCATCTCCGACATCCACACCGGGCACCGCACCGAGCCGGACGAGGTCCATGCCGCCGCGGTCTCGCTCGCGGCCGGGACCGATCTGTCGTGCGGCCCGGAGTACGCGAGCCTGACAGCGGCGGTGGAGCAGGGCCTCGTCACCGAGGCGCAGGTGGACACTGCCCTGGCCCGACTGCTCCGGACGCGCTTCCGGCTCGGCGTGTTCGATCCCGTCGAACTGCAGCCGTTCCCCGCCGCGCGCGCCGATGCACCGCCCGCCATCACGGTGATCGACGCCCCCGCGCATCGGGCGCTCGCGCTGGAAGCGGCGCGCAAGTCGCTCGTGCTGCTCAAGAACGATGGAGGTCTCCTGCCACTACCCAAGGACCTCGGCACCATTGCCGTGATCGGTCCCAACGCGGACGACGGAGACCTCCTGCTCGGCAACTACAACGGTCTGCCGACCGAGCCGGTCACGCCGCTCGAGGGGATTCGACAGGCGGTCGGGCGCGGGACACGAGTGGTCTACGCGCGCGGGGCCGACGTCGCGCCGGGCATGCCGACGCTCCAGGTGGTCCCGGCCGGCGCGCTTCACCTGACGGGGGCGTACTACGCCAACCACGAGTTCGTCGGCGCCCCCACCGTCAGCCGCGCGGATGCGACCGTGGACTTCATGTGGTGGGATGGCGCGCCGGTTCGGGGACTGCCGCGCGACAGCTTCTCCGTACGCTGGACCGGCGAGATCGCCCCGCCCACGAGCGGCCGGTACGCGCTCGGGATCCGCGCCATGGGCGGCGCGCGACTGTTCGTGGACGACTCGCTCGTCGTGGAATTCTCGGACCGTCACGTCGTGCTCACGCAGTGGGCGACCGTGGATCTCGTGGCCGGGGCACCGCGTCGCCTGCGCCTCGAATACGTCGATCGGCGCGCTGACGCCATCGTCCAGCTCGTCTGGTCCGTGCCCGATCCCGGTTTGCGTGACGCGGCGCTGGCGGCCGCGCGCCAGGCGGATGCCGTGATCATGATGCTCGGCCTGTCGCCGCGCCTCGAGGGCGAGGAGATGCCGGTGGACGTGCCCGGCTTCCGGGGCGGTGACCGCGTGGACCTCGGTCTCCCGGCGCCGCAGCAGGAGCTGCTCGAGGCGGTTGTGGCGGTGGGGAAGCCGGTCGTGCTCGTGCTGCTGAACGGCAGCGCCCTGTCGGTGATCTGGGCCGCCGAACATGTGCCGGCGATCCTCGAGGCGTGGTACCCGGGCCAGGCGGCGGGAACGGCCATCGCCGACGTGCTGTTCGGCGAGGTGAACCCGGCGGGCCGGCTGCCGGTGACGTTCTATCGTTCAGTGGAGCAGCTTCCTCCGTTCGATGACTACGCGATGCGCGGGCGGACCTATCGCTACTTCACCGGTGAGCCACTCTTCCCATTTGGCCATGGGGTGAGTTACACGACCTTTGCCTACCGCGATCTGCGCGTGCCCGCGCAGGTGCGGGCCGGCGACACGGTGCGCGTGACGGTCGAGGTCGAGAACACCGGCAACCGTGACGGCGAGGAAGTCGTGCAGCTCTACGTCACGGACGTCGAGGCATCCGTGCCGGTCCCGATCCGGACACTTGTCGGATTCCAGCGCGTCGCGCTCGCGCCAGGGGAGCGGCGGACGGTGACGTTCGCGATCGCGCCGCGCCACCTCTCCGTCATCGATGACGCCGGGACCCGGGTGAACGAGCCGGGGGCGTTCGTTGTGAGCGTGGGAGGGAAGCAGCCGGGGTTTTCAGGCGTGGCGGATGCCCCCACGACGGGAGTCCTGATGGCCGGGTTCAACGTCGTCGGGGACGCCACACGGCTGCATCGCTGATCTTGGCGACTTGCCTTCTCTTTTGCCTTCTCTGGGGTAGGAGTCCCGCCCTGAAGGGCGGGCTCGGCCGAGCAACCAGACCCTGAAGGGTGATCCTGCGCGAGTGGCGTCCTGTCAGGACGCGGTTGCTTGGCCGAGCCCGGGCTTCAGCCCGGGACTCACCGGTTTTGGCGTCAAGCGGTCTCCTCGCGACTTCCTGGCGGAATCCCGAACACCTCCGCCACGGAGCAGTGGAAGCCGGGCACCACGTCCTCCCCATCCAACATGTCACGCGAGGTACGGTGGATCGAGCTGCGGTCGGGGTGATGAACGGTGATCACCCGTCGTCGTGGGTCCACGACCCACACGAGCCGCGCACCTGCCTCGAAGTAGTCCGCCAGCTTCTCTTCGATTCCTGGGCCGCGATCGTCTGGCGAGAGGATCTCGATGGCGAGGTCCGGTGTGCCCGCGATGAACTCCTCTGGGACCTGCTCCGGCGTCATTCGCGCTCTTCCGACGAAGGAGATATCGGGACCGCGCACCGTATCAGGCCTTTGCCGCAGCACAAACCCGGCCTCCACCAGCACCGTACCGAGGTTGTGCCGTTCGACGTAGGCGTGCAGCAGAGAGGCCACCCGCGTGGCGAGCCGGCCGTGTACGCCACCCGGCGGCTCGCACACGCGGAGGGTACCGCGCACCAACTCGTAGCGATCGTGCTCGGGGTAGGCGAACAGCTCTTCAGCAGTCGTGATCGGCGGCAGGGACACGGGAGCCTCGGCGGTGGCAGCGCATTGCCGAGCCTACGCTCGGCAACGGCGCCGAGTCAAGCGCATTTCATTGCATGCACGTGTCGGCGTTCCGGGCGGCTGGGTGTGGGTCGTCCAGCGCGTCGCCGGCCTGCGTGGGAGTCCCGCCCTGAAGGGCGGGCTCGGCCGAGGAAGTAGACCCTGAAGGGTGA